>JAUWRZ010000130.1 GCA_030610325.1 Sulfurimonadaceae bacterium
CCCTCTTTAAGCACTCTTTCGAGAAAAGTCACAAGCTTTCCGATGAACGGTATCATCACGATCACACCTATAAGGTTGAAGATGGTATGAAAGACAGCAAGTTTCAGGGTGTAGTCATCATCAGCTATGCCCACGGCACTACTGACATGATCGACCACATAGATAAGCTGATGGATAAAGACGATCGCTATAAGCCCGGTGACGACATTAAAGATAAGATGAGCACCTGCGAGCCGTTTTCCTTCGATGTTGGAACTCATCGCACCGATGATCGCGGTGATCGTCGTACCTACATTCGCCCCGATCGCCAAAGCCAGCGCGTTCTCATAAGAGATCTGGCCCGCTGCCAGGGCCGTGATGATAAGTACCAAAGTAGCATGCGAGGACTGCATCACCACGGTCGCGAAGATACCGATGCCTGTAAAGATGAAGAGCCCTTTTACTCCTGTGACGGCAAAGGCCGAGAGGTCGATGGTACTCTTAAAGGCTTCAAAACCATCTTTCATATAGTGGATACCAAGGAACAAAAAGCCCAGACCGGCAAGGATATAACCGATGCCTTTCATCGCTTTACTTTTTTGAAAGATCAAGATGACCCCAAAGACAAGCATCGGCATCGCATAAGCCGATATCTTGACTTTGAGACCCAGACCTGCGACGAGCCATGCTCCAGTCGTCGTCCCTATGTTTGCACCAAAGACGATGCCGATACCCTGAGCCAGATCTATAAGGCCCGCTCCCAGGAAAGAGATGGTCAGCACAGAGACCAGTGAGCTTGACTGCATAAAAGTCGTAGCGACCATACCGAAACTAAGACTCTTATAAAGCTTATCTGTAGAGCGCTTCAGGACCTTCTCCAGCATACCACCTGAGAAAGCCCGGAAACCCTCCTCCAGCGACAACATACCAAATAAGAAGATGGCGACACCTGCTGCTATCTCTTTAAAATCCGGACTGACCCAGAAACCATATGCCAAAAGCACTAAAATAGTAGGAAGAAAGATATTTTTTAACACTTGAGAAAGCCTTTTCTTCAGATCTTACTAAGATCTGCTATATATTACTGTGTATTGCTATATATTATAGCATTACTCTACTATTTATATGCTTGAAAAAGAGCACTCCTTTTAGGCGTAAAGCATCGATTTGAAACTATTCATGTTCTCCAGGATCTTATCTAAGAACGTCTGCGTCTCACTGATGAGCTTCTCACTCTGTTGCAGCTGCTTCAAGGCGCTGTCAATAAGCTCTACTATGCCATTTTTGGCAAAAGTCTTACTCTCTTCTGGCTTCTCGTTCAAAGGAGTGAAGATATCACCGATAGATCTCGCGACCTGACTCATCGAGCTGTGCTGCTCCCCACTCTCAAGCTCTTTCATAAAATCGTCTATGTAGGGTTGTGCGATCTGCATAAACTCACGGATCTCCTGCTTGTCCTGCTCATCAAGACCGTTGGAGTCCATCTGAAAGTCATATGAGTGCATCGAAGCGAAAGAGAAGCTACTCGACTTGGTACCCTCTTGCTGACTCTGCTGCATGGAGAGACTCTGGGTATTTGAAAAATCCATGTTGATCGTGTCACCACTGCTTGTGCGCATCTGGATGTTCAGATCATGTGAACGGTAGGCATCAAGTGACTGATAACTTTGTAGCTCGTTCATAAGATATCCTTGACGAGAGTTGTTATTAAGGGCACCTCTAAAAACCCTGTATATCATCAAGGCTGTTAGAGGTGCCCTTGAATCATATCGACATAAAGAGCACGATACTAAAGTACAGAGAAGAATTATAAACAGATATAATAATATATAAAACAATATAAAATAATAAGCGGTTAAGAGAATATCTTTTACAATGTCAACAGGAGTTTGACTATGAAAAAAAGATATTTATCGTTAGTGTTACTAAGTGTGCTGAGTACAAATATGAGTGCTTTAGATGTGAGAGTCGGTAAAGGAGACTTCAAGAGTACACAGGGAGTCGATGACCTTTATAACATCTCTGTGAGTGTAGATATCGATGTACTCAGTCTCAACGAGCAGCACTACAGCATCAATGACTCAAATCTCTATCTATTTGGAAACCTCGACCTCTATAGTTCCAAGCAGGTAGACACCTATACTAACATAGTCGATACTATCATGAACACCTCTACTCCGACTCTGCCGGGGGGCTCACCCATAACACTTCCGGGTACGACACCAAATGAGGCACTGTCAAACTTTGTACCGGTTCCCAGCAGTTATGAAGTGCGTGGTGTAGATCTTGACATCGGAGTCGGTTATGATGTACTTAAAGAGGAGAAAGGCTATCTCGGTCTTGGTGTGATGACCGGTATCTCGACACCGTTCATGGAGATGGAGAACTATGTGGAGGCCATGAACTTCTATACAGAGTCACTGCAAGAGACCGATACCGAGATGACTACCTATAAACTGGGACTGAGTCTTCAGGGTGGTTACGACTTTACCGACTATCTGGGTCTTTATGTGACGGGTATCTATGCTTATCAGATCGGAGAGATAGAGAACTCTATAGTCAGTTCGTCTATGGATGCAAAAGGGAGTTACAAGTCCTTTGATATTGGTCTAATATTTCATCCCGCCACTCTATCACAACAGTATAAAGAGAGTCTCTGGTCAGCATTTTATCTCAATATCGGGCATGCCTATAAGAAGTGGGAAGTAGAAGAGGTAAAAGCGACTATCGCAGGGGTCGATACACCTGATGTCATCTCTTACTTTGATATCGGTCTTGAAAGCAGCTACACCTATTTCGGAGTAGGATATAGCTTCTAAGAAGACGATCTGTGTTAATACGAAGGTCGTTTTTAAGACCTGTTAGTGACCTTCGACCATAGCAGAGAGTTTATCCATGATACCCTCTTTCAGGTCATCGATCGCTCCACCTTCAGTCTTACTGTCGATATCAAAGCCTGCATTATCATACTTGATACTTGCAGTCGCTTCATCATCACCGAACTTCTCAGCCAACAACTCATTGTTCTTGAACTCCGTCATCTTCCAGCCCTGCTCTTCACCCGCAGCCATGATGGCACTTCCCATCTGCTCAGTCGTCATATGTTCCAGACCGACTTGTTCCGCGGCACTCGACAACATGCTGCTGTCATACTTGCTGCTACACGCGCTCAAGAACAGTAGACTGATCAGTGCAGTCAGACCCATCTTCCAAAATCTATTCATCCTTACTCCTCCTAATCAAAAGTAATGAATAGAATAAGCTCTTCTTCATAAAAACCTTCTTATTTCTAAGAAATCATCTACACTTACTGGCTATAATGCGCACTCATAACGATTCTACATGAAGGAACCTTCTTGGATTTACCTGTTAATGATCTGACTGTCCTACTCGTCTTGACCTTTCCTATGTTTATCTTTACTATATTCCCAGCCCTCAAAGCAGGTGACTTTCTCGAAGAGAGATACAATATCACTGAAAGTCAGAAAAGAGCTATTGTAGCTGCACTGACTTTTTTTGGTGCCTTCGCATTAGCACTGTTTCTTAAGTATTATTAAGTAGAGCCGGTAGGCCCTACTTTCATCACTTTTTAATCCCCAGATCGGCACACTGTTTTTTACTAATGAGCACCTCAAATAGACCTGATGACACGCAGGTTCACTCGAGATACCCTAAAAACACAAGTGAGTCCAGATATGCTAAAAAACACCCTTTTGCTACTCCTTCTACTCTCCTCTCTTTTTGCCGATGGACTTGATCAGGCACTGGATGCCTTTAAAGCCAAAGAGTATAAGAAAGCACTCTCACTCTACTCCGCAGAAGCAGATCTCGGTAATGCAAAAGCACAGGCGGCCGTCAGTTATTTCCACTTTAACGGCCTGGGTACGATGCGAGACATCGATCAGGGTCTCTCCTGGCTCACAAGATCAGCCCAAAATGACAACGAGATAGCGCAGTTCGATCTGGGAATGATCTACCTTAGCGGTCAGCATGTCAATCAGGACTTCAGCAAGGCCCTTCCCTGGTTAGAGCAGGCTGCAGATGCCAACCACACTGAGGCCCAGTATAACATCGCATTGATGTATTACCAGGGTGATGGTACTGACAGTAATGTAAGTAAAGCAGCACAGTATCTCGAGAGTGCCGCACAAAACGGTCATCCACAGGCTGAAGCGACAATAGGACGTATCTATATGCAGCTCGTAAAGTTCGATAAAGCCATACCATGGCTGGAGAAGAACGCCCAAGCAGGTGATGCCGGAGCAGCTTATCTTCTGGGCGAGATATACGCTTCCAAAGAGGAGTTTCCCAAAGCTAAGAGTTGGACACTGCTGGCGATCGAAGGCGGACATGCCAATGCTCCCGCACTTTGGGAAAAGTACGATCTAGCTAAATATTAAGGAGTCGTGATGAGATGGATAATAGCCCTTTTACTACTATGGTCAGTATCGGTGCAAGCCAAATATATGGATAGCAAGAGTTGTGACGAGTGTCATGAGATGATCTATGCCGAGCATACCAAGTCGATGCACCATAAGTCCTCACTTTTTAGCGATGAAGTCCATCGTAAGATGAAAGAGCGTGTCTCAAAAGACAAATATACCTGCGCGTTGTGTCATATGCCCGGTACCAAGAACCTTGCAGCGATGATAAGGGGTATGGAGCAGCCAAATGAAAAAGATGTACGCCAGACTGACGGAGTCTCATGCAGTTACTGTCATCAGATCTCCAAGATCTATCATGGTAAGACCTATAACATCAACTTCTCCAGTGCCAAGGATGGGGGAAAACCACATTTCTTTGCCAACCTTGCCGACCCCGACAGCAGTGATAAACACGAGAGTGGCCCCAATGAGATCTATAAGAACAGTGAAGTCTGCATGGGATGCCACTCTCACAAAGAGAACGTGCATGAGATCCAGGTCTGTAATACACTCGATCAGAACGAGAAGACAAGCGACTGCATAGGGTGCCACATGCCTAAAGAGCCTGGAGGGATAGAGAACTTCAACAAACGTGGACGCGATGAGTATGCGACTCATGAGTTTCTGGGTGTGCACTCGGCAAAGATGGTCAAAAAAGCGGTCGAACTCAAACTGGGACAAGAAGAGAAGACGATCACACTCAGCATCATCAACAAGATGGGCCATAAGATCATCACCCAGCCGATGCGCCTTAAATTTGTCAAGACCGTCGTAAGCAGAGAGGGAAAAGTCATCTGGAGTAACTTCAAAGAGTCACCTGTCGAAGATAAAGAGGCCACCTTCATCATCGTCTTTAAAGATAGTGAGGGAGAACCTTCTCTGCCAGGAAAAGCGGTAGGATACAGACTAAACCGGAACCTTGAAGCGATGACGACCAAAGAGGTCGTCTACACCATCGACGATCTGCAAAAAGGTGACAAAGTGACCTCTACATGGATCAGCTATGTCATCAATCCAAAAGTCGCACAAAAGCTGCAGATCACAGATAAGACGCTTACTACACCGATAGAAGGCTACACTACTACCCTACATGCAAAATAAAAGGAGACGTTGACTATGAAGAGCATATTCCTGAGTACAGTACTTATAAGCACACTGCTTTTTACCAGTGGATGCGAGGAGATCGATGAGGACACCCTGCCCGATGATGTCTATACCAGTGTCGTCTATGTAGCAGATAATATTATTGAAGATGGGGAGATCGTCAATATCGATATGAGTGTCGATGGCGACAAAGAGCATATCATAGCTAACGAACGTCCGCTTACCTTTACCCAGACAGGTTCCGAGAAAGAGATAGAGCTCTTCTATGAGAAGTCTGATGTAGAGGAGACTCTTGGCAGTGAGACTTTAGATAATTCGGGTAGCTATATCTACGCTACGACTGAATGTAGTTTTAATAGAGAGTACCTGCTCGACACGGTAGAAGACCGAAGTACTATCCGTTTCATGAACCTCACAGGCGATGATGTCCTCGCATCTGAACTGACTGTAAAAAAAGACAACCTCTTTATAGGCTCACTTCCCGATGCTCAGAAGTGTAGCGTGACGACGATGCCTTATCTGCTAAGTAAGAACGGGACATGGACCGTGACGTATGCAGATGTAGAGATAGGGAGAGTACATATCACAGATGACGCAGCTATCGCTATCATCATCTATGACACGACTGAGAAGATAGCCAAACTTATCAAAGTCCAGAACTATGATGACTTGATACCTGCATGTGAATAAAAGAAGCTAGTTAAAGATAAGAGGAGAGAAGATATATCATGGGATAGAGATCAGAAGATATGAAGGATCCTGATCTCCAAATGCCTTGAATCTAAGGAAGACAGTCAACAGTATAATCAAAAAGATCGTCACA
>JAUWRZ010000059.1 GCA_030610325.1 Sulfurimonadaceae bacterium
ATAGACCTCAGTAGCGATGGGCAGATAAATACCCCGTTTTTGCGCTATAGTCTGCAGAGCATAAGCGGTACCTATCCCCTCGGCCACCTCTCCAAGCTCTTCAAGGATAGCCTCCTGATCTTTACCTGCAGCCAGTCCCAGCCCTACACGGTAATTACGTGACATCGTCGAGCTGGCAGTCAGAAACAGGTCACCCGCACCGCTAAGGCCGATGAAACTATCATCCTTCGCCCCATAAGCCTGACCAAATCGGTGCATCTCGACCAGACCTCGTGAGATCAGTGAAGCTGCAGCATTATTACCTAACTTCAGACCTTCGCAGATACCTGCGGCTATGGCGATGACGTTCTTATAAGCACCGGTGATCTCAGCACCTGCGACATCAGCACTCACATAGGTACGGATAAAGTCAGGAAAAAATGCCGAGAACTCCATAGCCAGTTGCTCATTGACCGAGTTGATGACCAGCGCTGTAGGCAGTGACTTCTTCACCTCTACGGCAAAGGAGGGACCAGAGGCAAAAGCCAGGTTCTCTTTAGGGACATGCTGTTCATATATCTCATTAAGAAACAGACCTGTCGAAGCTTCTATGCCTTTAGAGACGACGAGGATCTTCTGTCCATTAAAGACAAACTTCTCTTTCAACCACCCGCTTATCTGCTGGGCAGGAATAGCTATGACGATATATTCCAGTGCCAGCACCTCTTCAAGCGTGACAAAGTTTGGCAGATCACGCGGTGTGCGTGACGTGATCAGGACCTCGTTTCCTTGTGAGAGCGCAAAGGCAAGTGCAGAACCCCACTTACCTGCTCCGATGACTCCTATCTGACTCATGTCTCTTCTCCACCAATAGATCGCTTAAAGTCTGCGATATCTTTCTCATATCCTATCACGATCAACATATCACCGGGGTCAAGCTGATGCTTTTGTCCCTTTCCGGTAAAGACAAAAGAGGTACTTACCGTATTATCGACTACCGCCAGTATGATAACACCAAACACCTCATGCCAGCGAATATCGTGCAAATATTTACCGACAAACTTTGAGTTCTCTGCCACTGTGATCTGAGCCAGTTTCAGTTCACTCTCTTCATAAAGAAGATGATGGACTATAGTGGAACTGACAGGAGATTCCAGCAGTCCGGTGATGACATTGGCTGTTGCTTCGACCATCGGTATCACCTTATTGGCACCGGCCATCGTCAGTTTGTTACCACTCTCCTGATCTTTAGCCAGTGCTACGATCTGAGCGGTCTCGAATGCCGCGCGCAGTGAGATAGTCAAGAAGATATTGTTAGCCGTGTTCTCGAGTGCACAAAAGACCATCAACTCCCTGATATCATGATCTGCTCCAAGTTCTTCCCAGTCATCACTCAGGTCAAAAAGTGCTGCATCATACCCCTGTTCCAGGGCTGACTCAAGACTCTCTTGACTCATCACATAATACCGGACCGTGCGATATTCACTCCGGATGTTCTTTACGATCTGTGTAGCGTACTCGTTATAACCGAAGACGATAGCATCTTTTTCTGTCTGCATCATTTTTTTCGCTTTTGATGGATATGGATCCTAAATTCGTTGATAAAGACGCTCTCACCTATCATAAGCAGGATGTCCCCGGCCTCAAGAAAGGTAGTCCCGATAGGATTGAAGAGAAACCAGTCTTTCTCTTTTTTATGGATACCCAGCAAGATAAGATGATACTTCTCATGCTGAAGTTCCTCGACTTGTGTATAGTTCTCTACCATCCACTCATCGATCGCGATCTCCTCAAGTTTCACGCCAGTCTGCTCTGAACGCAGGGCATGGAAGGCTTCCATAGCGACCGGTTTTCCGCTAAACTCCTTGGCGATCATCCCGACAAGCTCCTGGGTATAGACCACTTCGTCCGCACCGGCCATCAGGATCTTCTTACGGTTGTCCTCATGTACCAGTGTAGAAAGGATCCGCACCTCTTTGTTCATGGACCTTATCGTCAATGCCGTGTAGACGTTTAAGACATCGTCCTCAAGCAGACACAGTACCGCCTTCACCTGCTTACCAAGATCTATCCTGAGTCGCTTATAGCTATCTAAAGCGCCCGGATCATAAGGAAGTACTATGTGCCCATGCTCTTTTGCCCGTTTGATATGCTCAGGGTCCTGATCCATGACGATAATGTCATAACCATCACGCCGCAGTCTTGATGCGACCTGCTGCGCCACATCCTCAAAACCACAGATAAGATAGAAACGTTTTAGTTTACTGACGTCATCGACAGTCTTTCGCTCCTTGATCTCATCAAGCTTTTCCGTAAACGCTGAGACGATGATGGAGGTAGTGAACGCGAGTACTGCGACACCTGCGACGATGATGATCATCGCTACAAAACGTCCGGCATCGGTTATGGGAGTGATATCGCCAAAACCTACGGTGGAGATCGTCACTACCGCCCAGTAAAACGCATCATACAGTGTGTTGATCGGCGAGTCGGGATTATTGGCCTCCATCACATAGATAAGTACTGAAGAGATAAAGACCACGATCGAGGTAAACATCATCAGGGTGAAGAACTCGAATTTCTTAGTCGCCAGGACCGAACCGAATGTCCGTAGACTATTGGCATACCGAAAGAGTTTGAAGACTCGAAAAAGGATGAAGATACGTAACAGACGCATCTGGTGAAAGAAAGGTACGATAGCCAGCAGGTCGATGATAGCCGTTACTGAACGTGCGTACTCAAGTTTTTTCAGCAAGACTTTCTTCATGGCATACTCAAAACGAAACCTGCGCTGAAGCATCTGGTCTTTCTCATACTGCTCTACAATGATCTTTGAATTATCACTATAGGTCCACATACGCAAAAGGTATTCGCTCAAGAAGACGATAGAGATGATGTAGTTGTTAAAAAAAAGCCACACATCATTGACAGGGTACTTCACTTCACCGATCAGGATGACTACACTCATCAGAATGAGTGCTATCATCATGTAGTCGAAATAGCGTTTATAGGGGCAGTCGTCGTTGTTTAGAAGGTCATTGAAGAAGCTTTTTTTGCGTTGATAACCCTCTGATGCCAACCGCAGGTATGCACTGTCGACGACAAAACGGGCTATAAGGTTCATGTCAACTCAATTTTTTCTTTAAGATCTCGTTGACAGCCTGCGGGTTCGCACTGCCTTTACTCGCTTTCATCACCTGGCCGACAAAAAAGCCGAGGAGCTTATCTTTTCCGCCCTTGTACTGCTCGACTTTGTCAGGATTGGCTTCGATGATCGCATCGACCATCTTCTCGATCGCTCCGCTGTCACTTACCTGCTTTAGGCCAAGCTTGTCGATACTGCTGTCAACATCTGCATCGTTCTCCATCAGGTGATCTAGTACTTGTTTTGCTGCTTTACCACTGATAGTCTTGTCTTCTATACGTTTTACCAATATACCAAGCGCCTGAGCATCAACAGGAGAAGTCGTGATGTTGAGTCCACCTTTGTTAAGTCGTCCCTGAAGTTCGACAGTCAGCCATGTCACAGCGTTCTTGGCACTGATGCCCTCTTTTAGCATCGCTTCAAAGAAGTGAGCCATCTCAAGATCTGCTGTGATCACACTGGCGTCATACTCACGCATACCATACTCAGAGACAAAACGTGCACGCTTCTCATCAGGAAGTTCAGGGATCTTCGAGTACTTCTCGAACATCTCATCCGTTATGACCGCTTTAAGCAGATCTGGTTCAGGGAAGTAACGATAATCCGCCGCCTCTTCCTTACCACGCATGGAGCGGGTCTCCTGTTTATTCTCATCAAACAGTCGGGTCTCCTGGGAGATCTCCTCCTCATAGACACCATCTTCCCACGCTTCGATCTGGCGCTGCACCTCGATCTCGATCGCTTTTTGGATAAAACGGAAACTGTTGATGTTCTTGATCTCTACACGGGTATAGAGCTTCTCATCGCCTTTAGGACGGATGGAGACATTTACATCTACTCGGAACGAACCCTCTTGCATGTTTGCATCACTGATATCGAGATAACGCACGATGGAGTGAAGTTTCTTAATGTAGAGTATCGCTTCTTCCGCCGAACGCATATCCGGCTCAGAGACGATCTCAAGCAGCGGAGTGCCTGCACGGTTGAGATCGACTCTTGAAGTCTCACCGTCATGGATGTTCTTACCTGCATCTGCTTCGATATGTGCGCGGTTGATCCTTATGCTCTTATGTAAGCCATCTTCGAAATCTATCTCAAGTGTACCATGCTCGACTACTGGAGTATAGAGCTGCGTGATCTGGTAGGCAGTTGGACTGTCCGGGTAGAAATAACTTTTCCTGTCAAAGAACGAAGTCCGGTTGACCGTAGCATCTATGGCTGTGCCAAGCATAATAGACTTGTTCAGCACCTCTTTGTTAAGTACGGGAAGTGCTCCGGGAAGCGCCAGACACGTTGGACAAGTGTTGCTGTTTTGCTTATGGTTAAAACTGGTCGCACAGTCACAAAAGAGCTTTGACTTGGTATTTAACTGTACATGGACTTCAAGGCCGATAACGACTTCAAACATTAGGTTTCCTATTTTGCGATTAGATTTGGCTGCTATGGCGTATAAAACGGAGTAAGAGTCCCAACACTCGCAGAGAGCACCTATCAGTCTTCAATAAAGTAACGGATCGAAGCAAAACCGTAAACACCCGTGGCTTCGATCTGCTTTACCTGCTCGTTCGTGGTAATACCACCGAGTGCAAATATATTTGTCTGGATTTTACCGACAATTTCTTTTAAATCCTCTAAACCCTTCGGCTCACCCTTATTTGGGCTCATAAATATCGGACTGTAGGTCACCGCATCCGCACCATTAGCCATCGCTTTAGTGATCTCCTGCTCGCTATGCGTACTGGCGATGACATAAAGGCCCAAGGCTTTGGCTTCATTGATCTCATCAAATTGCAAGGATGTGAGATGCACACCGTAAGCATGAAGTCTATGCGCAAGAGCGACATCCCTATGGAGCATCGCTTTGACCGACTTGTGTTTCGAACAGGCTTGGACAAAGGCTTCTGCCGACAGAGCATACTCGGGGTTCTCTTTATCTCTATAGAGGAGAAGATCAGGAGTATGTCTGATGATGCTTGAGTGCATATCAGAGTAAAGTTCTTTGGGGCTACTTCGGTAATAGGAAGGGTCTGTGATAAGGTAGCTTTTCATGATCATTGGCTCCTGTGAAGTGATGCTTACTTCACAGGCCTGTCAGGATCTTCAGAAGGGGTGATATCATCTATGTTCGACTCATCGACGATGTTTGCATCCTCTATGAGATGCGGAGTACTCTCACGGGTGACATCAGAACCTTGCATAGTCGCTATCAACTGCGTCTGCTGCTCTTTTGTCAGATCACCTTCACTGATGGCATCTAGTACTTTATTGGCGACCTTATAACGCATCTCGTTCTCTTTAGCACGAAAATACTTCTCAAGATTATCGTTATAGGCACGCAGTTTGTCTTCACGTCGGTTCTTGATAAAGAAGTAGATAGCAGCCGCTATGAGAAGGATGAGCAGTGCACTCAGGCCTACGATGTATCGCTGGAGCTCAAGTCGGTTCTCCTGCTCAAGGATCACCGTCTGCTGCTTTATGCGTTCAAGCTCAAGCGTCTCATCTATCGAGAGTCGCTCTCTACTCATCTCCTGCTCTCGCTTCTGGATCTCCAGCTCGTTCTCAAGCTTTTTGGAACCCAGCTCTTTTTGCATAGTGATCTCGGCAAGATCAGTCGTTGTCTTGGCTTCGATCTCAGCTTTTCCCAACATCGCAGCAGTCTTCGGATCGATCTTTTGGGAAATATCACTTTTAAGCACTGACGTGCTCTCGCCACTCTCTTCTGGAAAACAGCCTGTGAAGAGAAGTACTGTCACCAATAAGGTAAGTATGTAGTTCATAAAAGAGGCTTCTACTCGTTGAGCAAGGGCTCGGCCATCTCTACTCTACGTTCACTTCGTATCTCTTCAAGTAGTCTGGTCTGCTTTAGAAGTTCATCAAATCTAAGACGATTGATGCGCATGTTTTCCAGTAGCAAAAGACCCAATAGTGAGAAAAAGAGGAACATAAAGACAGAGAAGATAGCGATAGCAAGTCCGAAGACTGAAGCAATCTGGAAAGTGATCCAGGCACCGATAGCGATGAATGCCCAGAAAATACCCTGAAGAAAGCCGATCAACGCATCAAAGGTGCTTGGCTTCATCACAGAATATCTAGAGGTCGACTAGTGGTCGTCGTGGATCTGGATAGCACCACCAAGGTAGACGTAAGTCAGCATCATAAAGATAAATGCCTGAAGCAGTGCCATGAAGCTAAGCAGTGCGAACGGGATCAACGGAAGTAACCAAGGAGCCAGCATCAACAGTACCATCAAGAACATATCATCACCCTTGACGTTACCGAAAAGACGGAAGCTAAGAGAGACGATACGAGAGATATGCGAGACGATCTCGATCGGGAACATCAACCAGTATAACCACCAGACCGGACCCATGAAGTGCTTGAAGTAAGCGATGACACCGTTAGTACGGATACCTTCAAAGTTATAGTAGACAAATACTACTAATGCCAGTGCAAGTGTAAAGTCCAAAAACGCACTCGGCGCTTCAAAACCCGGAATAATACCGATTATGTTAGCAACACCGACAAAGAGGCCGATCGTCGCTACAAGCGGAAGATACTTGCGTGCGCTCTCTTTGCCCATGACGTCAGCGCCCATAGCAAGGACACCGCCAAGGTAAGCTTCCATCACGTTTTGCGTACCGGTCGGTACTATACGTAAGTTCTTAGTAGCAGCTTTAGCAAGGAAAAGGACGATCCCTGCAGTCAGAAACATGTGTGTTAGAAAGATAAAAGCGTGATCGTGGCTGATAAGCCCGAAAAAAGTAAACAATTCACCCATACGAAGTGTTCCTTATCTGTAAAAGTTGGTCGTATACTACAGAAAAAAGCATTAAACTTTTATAATATCCATTAAGAACAGTGATATTTTAGAGGCTTAGTCGCATAAGCCTTTTTCTTGCTTTTGCAATATCACTCTCTATCGCCTCTTTTAATGCTTTTAACGAGTCAAACTGCTGGTTTTCCCGTATATGATCGACAAAACTGACATCCGCACGTCTTTTACAGTCGACTTCACCGTCAAGTATATGCGTCTCTACGGCAAAAGAGCCATCTGTACTCACACGGTGACCGATAAAACTGACTGAGGGATGATAGTGTTCATCACCATCAATACGCGTCAGTGAGGTGTATACCCCTTCTCTAGGTAGAAGGAAACCCTCGATCTGTAGGTTGATCGTCGCGACAAGTTCACGTTTGCCTATGCCCTGTCCTTTGATGATCGGTCCCCGAACTGTATAGTTGTGTCCCAGAAAGAGATTCGCCCCATGGATATCTCCCAGCTTGAGCTTTGCCCGGATCTTATGCGAATGGACAGAGTCATCATGCACAGTCACCTCTTCGATGACGACTACCTCATCCTCAAAAAGTGCTCTAAGCTCCTTGATGCCGGATCTTCGATCTTTCCCAAAATGGAAATCATAACCGACGACGATCCTTTTTAGAGCCGGGAACTGCGCTTTTATCTTGGCAATAAACGCCGCTCCGTCAAGCTGTCGGATCCCTTCAAGATCATAGTAGTAAATAGGCAGCTGCGTAAAGTTCTCACGTTCACGTACCGGAGTCAGGTTGGCATACCCTGTCTCTATGACCAAGATGGCGCCATGCTCACCACAAGCATCAAAAAGATGCTGATGACCGATATGCATCCCGTCAAATCCGCCGATGGCGATAGAATCAATCTTTTCTAAAACAGTAACAGTACTCAATATTTCCCTCTTTCCCTGATAAAGCCGAAGCTTCTTTGGCATCTAGTTCCCACGCACGCACGCTACAGGCATCTTCAAATATCTGCATCGCTTTTGCTATCGCTTTCTTATCTTTGACGACACCGTTCTTATCACGTTTCACCTCACGACCCACCTCGAACTGCGGCTTAAACAGCAGTATGATCCACCTTGATGCAAGACGGTCAATATCCTCAAGTATATGCAGCAGTGAGATGAACGAGACATCACTTACTACTACTTCAAAGGTCCGCTTCGGATCATAATGACGTATATCCATCTGTTCTATCGAAGTCACCCGCTCATCACTGCGAATACTCGGGTGCAGCTGATCTGTTCCCACATCGACCGCTGTGACATGTGCCGCACCCTCTTCAAGCAAGATCTGCGTAAAACCTCCGGTACTTGCACCGATATCTAATGTCTCACAGCCCTCGATCTTAAAATGCAGTATCGGTAGAAAATCTTTCAGCTTTAGTGCCGCGCGGCTGACATACTGCTTACTCTCCTCGATGGAGATGACCTGCTCTTCGATCTCGAAAGAGGGTTTTGTGACTATGCGAGCATCTACCATGACCAGTGAGGCTTTGATCATCTCCTGCGCTTTATTGCGGCTGTAAAGAGCATGATGTTTGACAAGGTATTGATCTAGACGCACTAAAACTGCACCTCAAGTGCCCCATAGAAGAAGTCGATCACGGTACTGCTCTTTTGAGCATCATCAGAGATCGTAGATATCTTGTCATAAGAGAAGCGATCATAACCGATCTTGAACGTCAACCTCTTAGTCGGACGATAACCCAGACCTGCACCAAAAAGCAGCGCTGCCTCATTATAGTCACGATCGACGTCACCCCCCTCTTTTCCCAGGACCTGCCCTGCCCCAAAACGGCCAAAGAGATCCAGCTGGTCATCGAGTACCGGGTAGTGTGCGACTGCCACTACACTTATGATCGTCACCGAGTCCTGGATCTCTTTTCC
>JAUWRZ010000213.1 GCA_030610325.1 Sulfurimonadaceae bacterium
AGGCCTTACGTGCGGCTTTTATTTTTCCATAAAGATAGAACGGGTTAAACATGACTTTAGCTACTTTCTTAGCGTTCTCACGAAGTGAGATCGCGTCAAAAGCTTTTTTTGTCACTGGACCTGTCAACGGCATCTTTGTCCCGATAGCGTATGCTGAGTCGATCAGCTTATCATATACTTTTTCTACTTTTTCGTCCATACCGACTGATTTGTTTTCTGTTTCACTCATAATGTATCCTTAAATATTATATTACGAAAAGATAATATCTAATATAAGTTTATGTAAATATAAAACGTATCGACTTATTATAAAAAAGCTTTAAAACAGCTCAAAAAATATGCGAATAATATGTAGCTTTGAGCTAAAATCCTCAAAACTGTGTGAACCGCCCTCATCAATGATCGTCTTTGCCTGCGGCAGTCTTGATACTGCCTCTCTATGATCTAGTGTCTCATCACCACTCTGGACTAAAAGCATGATCTTTTTCTGATCACGCAGATACGAGACCTCATACTGTCTCAGCATCTCCACATGCTTCTCACTCCACATAAAGGTACTCTCATCATAGAAGTTACGGGCCTGCCCTGTCCACTCAGCCAAAGTCTTATAGGGATAGATCGAAGGGTTAAGCAGTACTACCTTGAGATCAAAACGTTCGGCAAGGTACAGGGCATAATATCCACCCAGAGAGGAGCCGATAAGATAGACCTCCTCATCCTTTTTACAGAGTCTAATAAGGTCGACCATGGTCTGTATCGCCAGTTCCGGCACATAAGAGAGTGACGGAGCGAAGACCCGTTGCTCTTTAAAATAGTCTCTTACTATCTTTGCTTTGACACCCTCACCGCTTCCGCCAAATCCATGGATATAGATGATCATCACTTCCCTTTTAAATACAATAGAGCGATTGTATCACACCCTATAAGAGTACGGCAGTCACACAGCGCTTAGGAAACTTATTGATTATCTGTTAAAATGCCGAAAAAGATATTTGGATCACAATGGAATTTACCCTCGAAGCCACCAGCGGTAAGGCACGGGCCTGTACGATAAAGACTGCGCATTCGACGATCGAGACACCGGTATTTATGCCCGTAGGCACTGTCGGTACGGTCAAAGCACTCGATATGGTCGATATGACTGAGATACTCGGTACAAAGATCATTCTCGCAAACACTTACCATATGTACCTGCGACCAGGCCAGAAGACCGTCGCAGAGATGGGAAAGCTTCACAGTTACACTACCTATCCTAACAGTTTTCTCACAGACAGCGGCGGCTTTCAGGCATTTAGCCTCAGCGATATTGCCAAGACCAGTGAGGATGGGATCGAGTTTAAGAGTCATATTGATGGTTCGATGCACTTTTTCACACCAAGGAAAGTCATCGACATACAAAACGACCTCGGCAGCGATATCATGATGATCCTCGACGACCTTGTCGCCCTGCCAGCCACTCAGGAGCGCATCAAAAGCTCTATCGAACGTACCACAAGATGGGCAGAGGACTCCATCGACTATCATCGGTCACAGCAGAAAAAAGGGATAGGCGTCGATCAGGATATCTTTGCCATCATCCAAGGTGGTACAGACAAAGCCTTTCGTACCAAATCAGCCACAGAACTCTGCGGACTTGATTTTGACGGTTTTGCCATCGGCGGCCTCTCTGTCGGTGAGCTAAATAACGAGATGTATGACACAGTGGAGCACACGACCCAGTACATGCCAGAGGAGAAGCCCCGCTACCTCATGGGTGTCGGGACGCCTGAAGACCTCATAGAGAACATCGAACGCGGCATCGACATGTTTGACTGTGTCATGCCCACACGCAATGCACGAAACGGCACCCTCTTCACCAGTTTTGGACGGATCAATATCCGTGGTGCGAAGTTCAAGCTTGATAGTGGCCCCATCGATAGTGAATGTGACTGCTACACCTGTAAGCGCTACACCCGCTCATACCTGCACCATCTCTTCCGTGCAAAAGAGACCACCTTCTTTCGTCTGGCCTCACTGCACAACCTGCACTACTACCTGAGCCTGATGAAGCAAGCTCGTGAAGCGATCCTTGAAGACCGTTACGCAGAGTTCAAAAAGGAGTTCTACGCGAAGAGGAGTTGACACTCCCGGGTTAACAGTAGACTAACACTAAAATGTTATTATTGAGTATGTTTATAATATTGACCCAAGCGATCAAAAACCAGAGACTCCATTACTTTGACCGTATTAGAAACTCAGGCGATAAGCTCGTCATCTCCACCTCTTCAATACCACCAGACACCTATCAACTTATCAATGAACTGCTGATGATCCTTGAAAGCGTCAATCTGAACTCGTATGAATATGACTATGATGATAAAGCCAGTACATTGACTATCACCGCTAAGACAAAAAGTTTTTTATAAACACCCCGCCATTTTGAAGTGCGCTATAACTCTTCCAGATCTTTTTAACACTGACTAAGACTTGAAAATAGCGATAAGAGTCATTACTGTAAATGCGAAGATGTCTATTTTACAGATGGTCATGCGTGAAAGAGAGATAAAGAAGTGGGTCTTGTAGATAAAAGGGAGAAGACTTTCTCTATGTTCCCAGACATAAAAGCCGGGGAACAAGTCAAAGCCTATCTAGTGTAGCTGCATACACCATGGCTTTAAGGCGGCCTGGATCAGCCGTATCCTTACTAGCCCTATAAGGACTCTGTCGTCAAGTCTTCTGAAGGGAACTCATGTGCCTCGATCGCCGCTCTGACTTTGTCTGATGCCGACTTGTTCATGATAAGCTCATCATATGGCATCTGAACAAACGTCTCAGAGGCTTGTGAGAACTCACCTTCCCAGACTGCCCCATCTTTTATAGCATACAGAGGAAGTCCAGAGTCATGATCATCATCAGAAAAGTACTCTTCAGCACCAGCTGTCGGTTCACCGATCAGTGAGACGACACTCTGTCCGGGAAGTAGCGTACCTGACCATGTACCGACATCTGTCTGTACACAGGTACTGTCATCATATATGACAAGTACACCCTCTTCAGCACTATCTAACTCATCGACCAGACCAATGATCGGAGCATCCATATAGTTCTCCTGCCCACATGCGAATGCTGAGAGGTCTCTCTTAAAATGGAGTCCTTCATGCTGCGATGTCGATTCATCGTAGTACCACCCCATCGGTCGCTCATGCATCACCGCTGCGATACTACTGTAAGTCACATCTGAGTCCCAAGGAGTCAATACATCCCAGATCTCATAGACATCATTACTTCTTGAAGTAAAGGCATACTTGATATCACCCTCTGAGAACGTCACCTCAATACTGCCATCATCACCAAGTGTCCGTGTCTGACCTGCCAATGAAGTCGCTGAGACGATCTTCATGTCATCCCATGGAGTCATAGCGATCAGACCATCGGTGGAGACTTCGAAAGGCTCAGCTGTACTTCCATTATCTGCCATCCACTCACCATCACGTAAATAGTAATCATCCCAGTCAAATGGTTCCCACTCTCCCGTAGATGGATCATATCTCTCTTCAGTCCATGTACTTGTATGGGCACTATGGTCAATACTCACAGATCCACTAAAAAGCATCTCTGACTCAAGACCTGCCGCATCATCCCACTCCTCCTCTGGAAAGTAGAAATAGAAGTCCGTATAATCACTCCACGCCAGACTTACTTCCGGATCGGGTTGTACTGGAGGCTCGACCTCACCTGAGACAATAGCTTCCGCTGTATCATCTTGATGTTCCGCCGCATCACCAGCTGTGACCTGATTCATCTCTGCACCAGCCGCAGCATCACTATTGGTCACCTCTGTGATCGTATCTGTGATGACTGTGTCCACTTCTGCCTGTGTCGTCTCAGCGATATCTGTCGCTTCACTCACGACACTCTCAAGTGCTTCTACTGCTTCATCGGTGATATTGATACCATTTGTCGGATCCCCATCACTGTCCATAGACATCAATAGCGAAGCGATACGATTTGCAAGAGCATTGGCAGCTTCATCAGTCGATGAGCCATCACGTGCCACGCCGGCAAGATCACGTGGTGTGAAGATCATGTCATACTCAGCCGTTGGTGTATAACTTCCAAGTGTGATATTTCCCAGTGCAAAACTCACTTCACTATCTGCCGGACAGACACCAAAAGCACCACTCTCAGTGGTCACACCACTTTCTGTACCACACGCCCATGATACATTTGATACAGCTGAATCAACGAATACACCACTATATGGTGCAGTTGTCTCAGGAAGGGAAGTCGAAGACCCATCACTGCTGCTACCACATGCAGAAAAAAAGATCGCAGTCGCTGCGACTATTGAAGTCTTTATAACAGTATTCATACTAGTCCTTGATGTTAAAATATATTAATTTTTAACAGTTTTGAACTTAGCTATTCCTTAATATTAAATATTATTAAAAATAGATTATATTAATGAGAATAAAAGTGACCATATCTTGATAAAAGAGAAAGGTACACGCAAACTACATCAATATTTTTGGCTCTGTGCACGTTAATGGTTGGAAATCCTAAGAAGGTGCTACAGTGAGAGTATAAAGACTTCAATAAGGGGGACACGAAGATGCAGGACAAG
>JAUWRZ010000355.1 GCA_030610325.1 Sulfurimonadaceae bacterium
GAAAGATCAGAGTCAAGACTCTAGTAAAAAGCAGGGGTTTACTGCGTGTTACATATGTCACACCTCGGGAGAGGTGAGACAAGTAGGATCAAGATGAGTCTACCCCTTCAAAAAGATCTCCTTAGCCCGTGCAAGGTCTTCAAGCGTATCTATCCCGAAACCAGTGCTGGCGACCTTGACCATCGTGATCTTATGGCCGTGGTAGATGGCTCTTAGCTGCTCAAGTTTTTCGATATCCTCTATGGGCGCATCATCGAGTGAGCAGAACTCATGCAGACTCTTTTTGGTGAAACCGTAGATCCCTATGTGACCGTAATAGGTCGCTGCGCCGCTGCGGTTGTAGGGGATGAGACTGCGTGAGAAGTAGATGGCGTTGTGGTCATCGTCTAAAACGACTTTGACAAGGTTTGGATCATCTGCTGATTCTGCGTTGATCGCATTGTAACAGCTCCCCATGATAAAACTGTCGCCACGTTTTTTATGTGCCTGCAGACGCTTCATCAACTTCTCGACCACTTCCGCTTCGATAAACGGCTCATCCGCCTGGATGTTTATGACGAGCTCATCATCAGCGATGTCAAGCAGCTGCGCACACTCATTGATGCGGTCGGTACCACTTTTGTGTGTCGATGAGGTGAGCATGGCCTCGATGCCATGCTCCTTACAGATCGTGATTATCTCCTCATCCTCGGCAGCCACGACGACTCGGTCAAGGTGTTCTATCTGTTTGGCAGTGCGTACGACCATCGGCAGGCCGCCGACATCAGCGATGACTTTTTTGGGAAAACGGGTGGAGGAGAGTCTTGCAGGTATGATGATCATTGTCTAGTCCGGAGTGTGATTTTTAGTAATTATACCAGAGTGTCTGATGGAGTCAGGGTGTGACTTTTAAAAGATACACATATAAGGACTTTCAGAGGTCTCCTAAAGTAAGATTAGTGAATTAAGATTAAAAATGGGTAAAAAGGCATGCAATGGTAAATGAGCACGACTTTATCGATCTGCGATTAGAGTTTGGCGGTAAGCATATCTGCTTCTTTCGACTGGTCTTACTACTTCTGATCCCGCTGTTGATCTTTCTGGTAGTGATCGGTGGTTATCTTGAGATGATACCGCTTAAGACGGAGATCCACAGTGTGATACTGATCGGCATCATCTTTGTCATCTTCATCTTTTTTGCCGCCCATAATGCCTACTACTCCTCATGCAGGTTTCAAAATCGTTTTGAGATGATGCTCGAGGAGCTGACGACCTATATCAATGCCAATCTTTTAAGTATAGGCAGTGTGAGTAAAGCCAATGCCCCCTTTAGTGCGTTTATGCGCAAGTTTAGCAGTGATCTTCGTAACGAGAACTTCTCCTCGGTAGCTGCGGGCCTTTTTCCCACGCTGGGGATCTTGGGGACCTTTATCAGTATCGCGCTCTCTATGCCGGATTTCTCATCACAGACATCCGAGGCGCTGGAACAGGAGATCTCACTGCTGCTCGGTGGTGTGGGGACAGCGTTCTATGTCTCCATCTACGGTATCTTTCTCTCCATCTGGTGGATCTTCTTTGAGAAGAGCGGTGTCAGCCGTTTTGAGAAGAGTGTACGTATCATCGAAGAGGAGAGCCGCCGCTTCTTCTGGGAGAAAGAGGAGATCGAACAGACCTATTTTAAAAAGAGTATGGAGAACTTCGATAAACTCAACTCGGTCTTTGACAACATCAGTTCGCATGAGTTGATGGAGGGGATCAACAAGACCCTTGCACAGCGGCTCGATATCTTTGACGGCTTTATCATGAAAGAGACTAGTGTCGTTGAGAAGGCTGCCAAGCAGGTACAGCGAAGTGCAGAAGAGACCGAAGCCGCCTTTGCCGCCAGAAAAGATCTTTTCGAGACACAGCACGCCGTCCACAAAAGCATCGAAGGCTTTACCATCCGACTGGAGGAGAACACGATGCAGCTTACCCAGTTGCATGAAGCCCTCTCACTCAGAGAGAGTAAAAGTGAACTGCTGTTGCAGCGCATCGAAGAGCAGATCACAATGCTTAACAGTACTATGAACAACATCGGTGCTGACAATGTCCGTAATGTGTATAGCGGAGTCGTACAGAACCTTGAGACGATGCGTACCGAGATCGATCGAATAGGAAACAATTTTGAGGGACGTCTCAATGATTTCGACAGTAAGTTCATGGAGAAACTGCAAGAGACTCTACAGATGATCGACAGTGAGACCGCGCAGATAGTCGGTCAGCTGGGCAAGCTCAAAGATGATGAGAAAGAATGATCTACAAAAACGATGGTGAGGACGATACGCAGAACTTCTGGATATCGTATGCTGACCTTATGGCCGGACTGCTGTTCGTCTTCATACTGCTTATCGGTGCGATAGTAGTAAAGTATGTCTTTATCCAGACCGACCTTCAGGCGATCCGTGTCGACCTTGAGAAGGAGAAGGCTGCGTTAAACATGAGTGAGGATGCACTCGCAGATAAGAAGAGCCGCCTTCAACAGCTCCATGAGAAACTCAAGAGTTCTAAAGACGAGAACATCCATCTTGCCTTTGAACTTGGCCGGGCACAGAGACTTTATGAGGAGTCTCAAAATGCCCTGGAGCTCTCTCAGGAGGCTTTGGGACTCAGTGAGGAGCAAAAGAGGGAGATGAAGCTTGCTTATCAGGCCAAGATCACAGCAAAAGTGGAAGAGATCCGTCTTAACTCTGATGAGATAGAGACGCTTAAACAGCTGCTTTTTGATTATGAGTTGCAGGAGAAGGAACTTACGAAGAAGAACAGTCGTCTCATCGCAGAGGCGACCACAGCCAAAGAGCGAGAAGAGAAGAACATCCATACCATCAAGCTTAAAGATGGGGAGTTGGCACTGCTCGAAGAGAAGCTGATGGAAAAAAGCAAGGCGCATCAGAAGCTTGTCGAAGACCTCAATATCACCAAAGTCAAGATCCGTAATCTTACGGGTATGAAGATCAAAGTAGCCTCGACACTCAAAGAGGTGATGGGTGACTCCATTCATATCGATCCAAAAAGCGGTGCTATGCGTTTCTCATCGAACATCCTC
>JAUWRZ010000404.1 GCA_030610325.1 Sulfurimonadaceae bacterium
AATATTATTCTTAAGTATATAGTCATGCATGATGTCACCGCGTATGACGATGATCTCTTTGCTACGCAGCTCCTCTTCAGTCTCAATAGCGGGACTCTCTTGACGGATGAATATCGCATTATGCACGAGGGAGAAGACCGATGAGAAATCAAGGCTCTTCTCCCGTTCTTTTGAATAGAACATCGCGAGGGCATCGATCTCACCGCTCTGCATCGCATCGCGAAGTTCTCCCCACGGTCCGGTCCTCACTTCGGCATCAAGCTGCATGACCCGCACGATCTCTTGGGAGAGCTCTACGTTAAAGCCGGTGCCCAGACCATCCTCATCAAGGAACGAGTAGGGTGCGAAGCTCGTCGCATGACCGATCACAATATGTTTAGAAGAGCTCTCTTCGAGTGTATTTGCATAAGACGTGCTTATCACAAACAAAGTCATCAAAGATACGATGAGTCCTAGCATGAGAGCTCCTGTTTAGATAACTATTAGCTTAAAGATCTATATAGTATATCAATCTACCTTCTGTCCTGTCTGCTTCGCTTGATCTGCTTGTCTGATCTTTAGAAGAGAACCTTGCTCGAAACCTGGAGTAATCGTTTATAGTATAGTTAAGATCAAACTGTAGTTCAGAGAAATCATCCAGGTAGTACCCATCATCAGCCATCGCATTCATATATCTTGTCTTCAGACTAAGCGTATCAAATATATGGACATCGATCATGCCTCCATAGGACTTTCCAGGCTCTTTGTTCCAGTACCCCTGTTGTCCTTCACAAAACATCGCAGACTCTTGGACCTCTGAGAAAGGGCTGTTGTAGACCCTGTTTACAAAGATGGCAGTGTCTACTCTACTAAAAGATGTCCCTGCCATAGCACCGATCATCACAGAATCATCCTCCTGCACATAGTCATTACCACCATACTGCACTTTGATATGACTCTTCTCTCCAAGCTCAAGGTCGTAGCTGGCGTCGATATATCTATAATCTCTGAGTATTATCTCAGGACCCTGATCACTGTAGTCTGATAAAGCTTTTACGTATTGTAGTCGGATCGACAGGTCCGGGACACTCTGGTCAGTCACATATAGATAGGCCAGTCCGTCTTTACCCCATAGTTCGTTAAGATCAATAAATTCGTTCTCTTTTGAGACAAATCCAGTATATCTATATAAGTAACCCAGTTCGATCATAGTGTTTTCAAGATAGTTATTACGAATGATCCCTGCCTCATATACCGAAGGTAACATCCTTAGGTCAAGATCTCCTATCAGAGGAGTCGCGAGTCGTTGACGACCTATTTTTACCATAGTCTTAGAGCGCTTATACTCTACATAGGCTTCACCAAGTAAAGACAAGTCCTCTCCCTCTCTATCTAAAAGACTGGTCCCTGATCCCTCTTCTCTTGTGTAAAAGCCACCGATCCTATGACTGCCATAATAGGCAAGAGCTATTTTTACATCTTCATAGCTCTGAGTCTCATATTTTATGATCCCTCCACCCGTAAGGGCTATAGCGTTTGGGGTGTCAGGTTCATCAAAAGCTCTATTAAAATAGAACACTCTCATCTTGGCACTAAGATCACCTTGTGTCAAAGCGTCTCCAAAAGTCTGTGCATGCTCATCAGCATGAATCACTGAGAAGAGTATTGAAAACAGAAAAATAACAAAATATTTTTTCATCTATATACCTAGTATCAAACAGATCGTCTCTAAACTACATTCTACTCTTATTTTAGAGATATGCTTAGAAGGATCTTAAAAAAAGTGGGCTTAGCTCTGATCTAAGTGATCGATGTAGTCAAGTCTGGGTTTAAATAGGAGTATAGACCTCAGACAAGACCTCAAGAAGTCGTGTGAAAGAGAGCGGTTTTTATACTCATGCTCCTCCCAGTATTGGAGGCGGTAGTATTTGAGTATGATGAGGATGTGGCTAAGACTTGAGCTTTACATATCAAAGACGATCGTCGAGGAGCATCATAGCGGGGTGCTGAGCGTAAAAAAATAGTGAGGATGGTGTCTGTTTTACGATTGAATTGGGAGCGGATCTCTCTCCAGATACTTAGAGGAGAGAGTAGATCAGGAGTTGACTACTTCTTCTCTACTTTTTCTTTTGGATTCTTCTCACGGTCATAGAAGTAGTTAGTCGCTTCGACAAAACCTTCTACACTTCCACAGTCAAATCGTCTTCCCTTGAACTTGTAGCCAAGGACCATCCCTTTCTTTGCTTGAGTAAGCAAGGCGTCGGTGATCTGAAGTTCTCCGTTCTTGCCTGGTTTGGTCTTTTTGATGATATCAAAGATATCGGGAGTAAGGATATAACGACCGATGATCGCAAGGTTGCTTGGTGCTTTATCATTGTCTGGTTTTTCGACCATGTTGTCGACCATGAAGACACCCTCTTCGATCTCGCGTCCGGCGATGACACCATACTTATGGACATCCTCTTTCGGGACCTCCATGATGGCGACGACACAGCATTTATATTTGTTGTAGAGATCGATCATCTGGCGTAGGACACCATCGCCATCAGGATTAAAACAGAGGTCATCTGCGAGGATGACTGCAAAAGGGTCAGTCTCGCCGACTAGGACTTTACCTTTATAGATGGCATCACCCAGTCCTTTCATCTCGTTCTGTCTGGTATAGGTGAAGGTACAGTTATCGATGAGTTTACGGATCTCTGTGAGCAGGGACTCTTTAGGGGAGCCATATATCTGATGCTCCAGCTCGTAGCTGATGTCAAAATGGTCCGTGATGG
>JAUWRZ010000053.1 GCA_030610325.1 Sulfurimonadaceae bacterium
AACAGAGGTCTATGAGATGCTCAAGCATCAGTGTATCAAACTCTCGGGAGAGTCCAAGACGGTTGATGACAGGTATATAACTCTTTTGATGGATAAGCTTTCCCTGTTTTCCATAAAGTTTGATAGAGGATTCTGCTATATCTAGACCATCTTCTATTTTTGCCCTTTGGAAATGCATCGAGAAGCGTTTCTCTCTGATAGCGTTGATGACAGAGAGTTCCAGTTCACTCGGATCTATCTCTTCCTCTTCCAATGACTCCTGCTTCTGAGCTTTTAATTCCTGGTTTAGCTCAAACAGACGGACAATAAGCTGATCGATATCATCAGTCAGTGTCGTATCGATGATAGCTCCGCTGATATTGATCTCTATATCATCTATCATCTTGTTCTCGGCCTTAATACAGAGCAGGTCTAGCAAAGTATTATGATCTGTCTTCTTTCCACTTAGCCCGATGATGAGATCACCACCTTTAAAGTGTCCTATAGGGACTTTATCAAAGCCTTTCTCCTGCAGGAAGTCACCGGTCCACTCAGCGAACTTTCTAAGGACTTTATCACCATTGATCGTACTGTAGCGTTTATTGATATCATGCAGGTTCTCAATACTTACAAGGATAAGGGTATAGGGACCTTTAGTGATCTCTTTTTTAAATATCGAAAGTAGATACTCTCTGGTAAAGGCATTACTGATAGGGTCGGTTATACGCTCATCAAAACCCTTGGATATCAGATAAAAGATAAAGTATATCATGATAGTCAAGATGATGATCGAGGTGATAAAGAAAGAGACAGGGATAGTCTCAAAATATCTTGAAAGTCCTATAAATGCTATCAACAGGGTGAGTGAGAAGATAGGCAGGCCCATACGCAGGGCCAGTTTGAAACGTTCTATGCGCTCTTTCTCTTTAGAATACAGCATCAGATATCGAGGTGTTTCACATCTTTGGCATGAGTCTCTATGTAGTTTCGGCGCGGTTCTACTTCATCACCCATAAAGAGTGTGAACGCATCACTGGCGGCTTCTGCATCATCGATCGTAACACGAAGAAGCACTCTGTTCTCCGGTGTCATCGTCGTCTCCCAAAGTTGCTCTGGGTTCATCTCACCAAGACCTTTGTAACGCTGTATATAAGAGCCTTTTTTGGTATAGTCTTTTACCTCTTCGAGCATCTGTAATACATCCCCATCAAGGTTGACTTCCCACTCTTTGATCTTTTGGTAGACATAGTTTGCTTCGACAAAATGAGGTGCACTGAAAAGTTCATCGTTCAGTCGTAGTTCCTCAAGTCCTCCATCAGTCTGTACAAAGAGATGTATCTCTTCATCTGTGATACTTTTGGAAAGGATATTATTACCAGCGTCAGAGAGAAATCTTTCGACCTCTTCAAGCATCTCTTTAGTGTTCATCCCTATCAGATCTGGATTTTCGACAAAATGGCGAATAAGGTCCACAAGTGCATAACGACGCTCCAGGGCCTCAAGACTGGCTCTGTAGTGGTCGACCATCTTAAAGAGTGCTACAAGGTCGTTATGACCTATCTCTGTGATCTCCAGGGCCTCTACTCCATGTTCGATCAGAAAATCGTTCATCATCCTGTCATCTTTGAAATAGATCTCTTTTTTTCCTTTTTTATACCGAAAAAGCGGTGGCTGTGCCAGATAGAGATAACCGTTCTCGACAATAGTACGATAGTAGCGGAAGAAGAAAGTAAGTAGAAGGGTCTGGATGTGTGAACCATCGACGTCCGCATCGGTCATGATGATGACCTTGTGATAACGGAGTTTATCTTCATTGAACTCCTCACCGATGCCGCATCCCAGGGCTGTGATCATATTAGTGATCTCTTCAGATTTTAAGATCTTGTCAAGACGTGCTTTCTCTACGTTTAAGATCTTACCTTTTAGCGGTAAGATAGCTTGAAAGACACGGTCACGACCCTGTTTTGCAGAACCGCCTGCAGAGTCCCCTTCCACCAGATATATCTCAGATATCACCGGGTCTTTACTTTGACAATCCGCCAGCTTTCCAGGTAGAGTCCCTACAGACATAGAGTCTTTTCTACGTGTCAGTTCCCGCGCTTTTTTAGCTGCTTCACGACCTTTTGCCGCCATCAACGCTTTTTGTACGATAGCTTTTGCTTCTATGGGATTTTCTTCGAGATACTTGTTTAAGTTCTCATAGGTGCTTCTCTGGACAAGGGGACGTACATAAGTATTTCCCAGTTTACCTTTTGTCTGTCCTTCAAACTGTGGTTCAGGGACACGGGCTGATATGATACAGATCAGGCCCTCTTTGACATCATCACCGCTTATCTTGATATCTTTCTCTTTAGCAGCACCATTATGTGAGTTGTAATTTGAGATAGCTCTTGTCAATCCTGCACGAAAACCAGCTTCATGGGTACCACCGTTAGGCGTACGGATATTGTTGACAAAGCTGTAAGACTTCTCTTCATAAGTGCTGTTATACATCAATGCGACATCGACCTCGATATCTTCGATCTTCGAACTGAAAGAGAACACATTGGCAGCGATCTCTTTTTTGTTAAGATCAGTGACGAATTGAGAGATACCACCTTCAAAATGGTAGGTCTCTTCATCACCTGTACGGTCATCTTTGAACTTTATCTTAATCTGCGGATTAAGATAAGCAAGCTCTTTAAAACGTTTGGTAAGGTGCGCATAATCAAAGGTAATAGTCTCTGTAAAGATAGAAGGATCAGGAGAGAACTCTATAGTCGTTCCCGCTTTTCTAGTATTACCGGTTACCTCTAGAGGAGATGTGGGGATACCCTCTTCAAAGTGCTGTTCATGTATCTTCCCATCACGGAAGATAGTCATCTTTAGGTGGCCACTGAGTGCATTGACAACAGATACACCTACACCGTGAAGTCCACCCGAGACTTTATAGGTATCTTTATCGAACTTTCCTCCGGCATGCAGGACAGTAAGGACGACGGTTGCAGCAGATATTTTTTCAGTTGGATGAATATCAGTAGGGATACCACGACCATTATCACTGATGATGGCAGTCCCATTCTTTGTCAGTGTGACAGAAATAGTATCACAATAGCCTGCCATCGCTTCATCAATAGAGTTATCGATGACTTCATAGACAAGATGGTGAAGGCCATTATGCCCTGTATCACCAATGTACATCCCTGGACGTTTTCGTACTGCTTCAAGTCCTTTAAGGACTTTAATATTGTCTGCACCGTAATTTTGTTCCATCTTGCCTCCAAGTGTCTATGCACTAAAAAAAGCTATTTTATCCAATAGTAGCTAAAAAATCTGTTTAATCTTAATTAACTGAAAATGTTTGCTTAAAAAATAGAAGAAATATATAGAAGATATGTTTAAAAAATAGTAGAGAGCATCATCTAAAAAAGATCTAGATGACGATAGGCATGACAATAGTCTTAAACTCGTTCTCTTCAAGGGTAAATGGAAGATTTGGTTCATTTAGACCCATAGTAAACTGGGTACCTTTTATCTGTGCAAGAAAATCCAGGACATATCTACTGTTGACAGCAAGTGTGAAAGATGAGGATATGCCTGTGTTGTGATCGATCTCTGTCTTGGCTTCGATATTATCATCACTAAGACTTTCAAACAAGATCTTCTGATCTTTAAAAGTAAGTTTCATGTCATTAGAGATAGTAGTGATCTGTTTGATAGCATCGATCATCTTATCTTTAGGAAGGATCAAAGTATGTGCTATCTCTTTTGGGATTATACGTGTATAGTCAGGGAATTTTCCATTTATTAATTTTGTAAAGAAGGTAAATTGATCTGACTTTATGATGAGATAGGTATTATCATAATAGATCTCGATGTTATCAAAAAAGAGTTTCTGTATCTCTACTATTGCTTTTTTAGGGACTATCAATGCAAGCTCTGTATCATTGACATTGCCTATATGGACAAGTGCAAGTCGTCTGGTATCAGTCGATACAAAATTAATACTATCAGATCTTATATCTATCAAAGCACCATTAAGTTCAAACTTGGGATTGTTTGTATCGGTAGCTGAAGTGATCTTTTTCAGAGAGTCTATCAATAGATGCGAATCTATCTTGATATTAGGTTTGTCATCAGAGGTAGGAAAAGAAGGAAACTCATCACTATTAAAAGCAGGAAGTCTGAAATTAGAGTGAGCTTGTTGGATGTGAATAGTATCACCCTCACTCTTAAGGATGATATCTCCATCTTTAAGAATACGGACTATGTCAAGCATCTTCTTACCATTGGCTGTTATCTGCCCACTTTATGTGATGGAGATATCTCTGTTCTCTATGATAAGACCTACTTCATGATCTGTAGCTTTTACGATTAGTCTATTTGAACTGACTTCAAAATAGATATGAGAAGTGATCTGTGAGGTATCTTTCTTCTCAAGAAAAGGTTGTGCGTGAATGAGGATATTTTCCAGAATCGATTTGCTAATGGCGATCTTCATTTGAATCCCTATTTTATTTAAATATTAATAGTAGTAGTAGTAGGCCTCTGTGTTTATGTGAATTGAGTCAGAAAAGTCCTTGTACAGGAGCTTTTCAAGAGTGAATAACCCTCTCTTCACTTTTCACATCTTGTCACTTTTCAAATTATATCTTTTTTTTGAGAGCATCGTACTAACTTACGGGAGAAGCTGTTATTTTATTACTTAATTCTTCTATTTTCACTTTGAAATCCTCATCATCTTTGAGTAGTTGATGGATCTTTTTCATAGTATGGCTGATAGCAGTATGGTCTTTCATACCGAAATACTGTGCAAGTTGTGGCATTGACATAGGAGTATGTTCACGAGCCAGAAAGATGGCGATGCGGCGTGAATATACTATGTTTCGGCTACGGTTCTTGGAACGTATCTCACTTGGTTTGACATTCAGGTCTTTGGCGACTGTTGTCATGATCTGTTCGATGTTGATGCTTTCACGCTGTTCTGTAAGCTGTTCTTTTAAGACGTTCTTGACGAACTCGATCGTGATATCTACATGCATCAGTTGGGAGTAGGCATGCAGTTTTGAGAGAATACCTTCGATCTCTCGAGCATTATTACTGATGATAGTAGCGATGTAGTTGATGACCTCATTATCGAGCAGTACACGGTTAATCTCACACTTCTTCTTGATAATAGCGATCTTTGTCTCAAGTTCCGGAGGCTGGATATCGGCGACAAGACCCCACTCAAACCGGCTTTTGAGGCGCTCTTCAAGACCAGCTATCTGTTTGGGATGTTTATCTGCAGTCAGTATTATCTGCTTACCCTCATTACGAAGCGTCTCAAAGGTGTGGAAGAACTCCTCTTGTGTCTGGTTCTTATTACTTAAAAACTGTACATCATCGATAAGCAGGGCATCACATTTACGGTACTTGTCCTTAAAACGGTCCATAGTCTGATTACGAAGATGACGGGTAAAATCGTTCACAAACTGTTCGATAGAGGTATAGATGACACTTTTCCCATGCTGTTGAAGGACATTTCCTACAGCTTGCATAAGGTGTGTCTTTCCCAGACCGACGCCACCGTAGATAAAGAGAGGATTATAGATCTCTCCTTGTTTCTCACTTACACTCTTTGCCGAAGCGAAAGCAAATTGGTTGGAACCGCCTACGACAAAGTTCTCAAAGGTGTGTGATGGGTTTAAAAGTGATGAGGAGGCTTTTTCGGTAGAAGAGACAACGGGAACGACACTTTTACGTCGCTCCTCTTTTTCCATACCCTTTACTTTGATATAGACAGAAGGTTTTGTCCCGGTCTTGACCTCATAAAGATGCGCTATCTTGTCAGCATATTTTGTCTTGATCCAGTTGGCTATAAGTGGGTTGGGAGCAATAAAGACAGCACTGTTACTACGTGACTCTGCTGTAGAGAAATGGAGCTGTCTTATATAGCGTTTATATTCGTTCTCACTGATCTCACTTTTTAGCATGGCAAGTATAGAATCACCTATGTTCATCGGCTTCCTTTGGTCAAATGACTCTAAAAAGCGTATATCTTTAATAGAGTAGAATCAATTTATCACCTGTGAACTCAGGGATGAATAGTGATGTGAATAATACAGCAAAAGTACCTATTATATGATAAAATCGCAGGTGAATATAAAATATTCACATTGTGAATATCTTTTGTATTGATTCGATGTGAACAGTATCTTATAGAGTAGTGTGAATAATTTCTGTTTAGTCAAAAAAATCTGTGAAAAAAGAGAGAGATGTGAATATATTGGGTATTGATCCGGGGACACGTAACTGTGGATATGCAGTAATAGAACTCGATAAAGGTAAGTTACGATTGATCGAAGCAGGGATGATCAAGATGAACAAAGAGGAGTTACAGTTACAGATCCCTCAGATGGTGGAAGGACTAGAGCAGGTATTCTCTGCGCATACTATAGATGAGGTAGCGATGGAAGATATCTTTTATGCACATAATCCCAAGACAGTCATAAAACTGGCACAGTTTCGTGGGGCGATCATGTTAAAACTCATCCAGGAGTTTGGACAATTTGCCGAATACACACCGCTACAGGTAAAAAAAGCATTGACAGGAAAAGCGAAAGCAGCCAAAGAGCAGGTCGCTTTTATGGTAAAAAGATTACTGGGAATAAAAAAAGAGATAAAGCCGCTCGATATCACTGATGCTATGGCAGTGGCTATCACACACTCTCAACGTGTAAGACTGCAGGTAAAAGGGAGAAGTTGATCATTTCATCTCAAAAGTGGTCGAAGCGAGTAGTCCCTCATCATCATCTTTGACAGATATTTCCCAGACTCCCTGGGCACGTCCGAAAAAATAGCGATAATCATAGATAGAGGCATGACTTTCTTTTATGAGGATAGTACGTTCACGATCATCTTGAGGAGTCTCTTGTGAATGCCACATAAAGGTGACATTTCTATCATAGCTGTGTCTATCTGCTGTGTAGGTACACTGTATTCTTTTGTGACCGTCAAGAAGTATTTCACACTCAAGCTCGCTATTTTGGCGATCTTCAGCGACTGCATTATAAAGACTACCTGTCAAAAATAGTGCCACATATACAAGATGCTTCATCTTCTCTCCTCCGCTTAAGAAGATTATAGCTTTTTTTTCTAAAAATGATATAAGGATATTAGGAACTATTTACAGGGGTAAAAAACTGATACTGTTTTTAGATCTCTATTTGAGGGAGGTTTAGGGGAGGATATTTTACTGACTGTTCTATCTCTTGGTCACCTTTGACTTAAGAGTGACCAAATACTTTGGATAAAGGGTCTATGAGTGGTGGTGACCTTTACGTTTACTGTCTCTTCTCTCATAATCCCACTGATAACCGCCAACTACTTTTGAGTCACTGGAACAGGCTTCGTCGATACTGTTTTGATCGATGTTCATGATGTTACTTGCTTCTTCTGAATCGTTAAAGGCAGCAACAAAGTTTTTCCCACGGTACATCACTATTTTTTGATTGTTCATAATAAAAGACCTCTTTTTTTTAAAGTCACATATTCAATAATTCTGATCAGAATATAGATAGTAGACTAAGTTGATTTGATATTTAGAAAGTATATAGATAAATTACTTAACATAAGTTTAATACTATTTAATTATGTTATTTTTTAATTATTTTATGTTTGTAACAAGGAAAGTGAATTATCATAATATAAAACACTGTTTAGATGATAAAATACCAATATAGACCCCTATGGGATCTTCGGTGGCTTGACCTTCTCACCTAAAAGAGCATAACTGTTTCCTACACGGGCAACAGGCTCGAGATCGATACTGAGTCGTTGTGGGTCTGTGATGTGCTTATCATCTACATACTGATGTCTTATCTCGACTATCATCGGGATGGTCTTACTCTCTCCAAGGGAGATCTCCTGATAGAGTTCACAAAAAAAGGCTATTGGAGCCTCTTCTATCATCGGAGGAAAATCATTGAAGATACTTTTTGTCTTGATATTGAACGCTTCGGCCTCACTTTGAGAACTGTTAAGCTCTTTAGAACTAAAGTGCATCGTCTCAAGATGGGGTGTTGTGACCATACAGACAGTACACTTCTTACTGTTTCTTAGGTTTCTTAGGGTGTCTTTGGGAGTACCATCACTTTTGTGGCCGACAGAGAAGACCATGGTAGGCGGATTTGAAGAGAGTCCCGTAAAGTAGCTAAATGGTGCGATGTTGATGACCCCATCATCTTCTGTCACTACCCATGCGATAGGTCGGGGGATGATACTTTGGCTCATCAGTTTATATCTCTCTATCGATGTCGCATCGCTGTAATCAAATAACATATATCTCCTTGGTCGATATGATCATGACTCTTTAAGTCCCTGGCATGGTGACGATATCAAACTCTTTCTCGACATTTCGTGCCTCATATTGTGCCTGTTCCGCCGTTCGTTCTTTTCCATCGTTCATCAGACCGACGATCCTTAGGTAATATTTTGCTTCAGCTCCTTCAATATCATCGATCACTGCACGGTTACAAAGAAACCTGTCACCGACTTCAAGGTCAGCCAATGCAGCTAGGATCATCTTTTTTGTCACTTCATCGATCCCCGGTTGTAGCGGCAGGGCTATGGCTCTTGTCATCATGATCTCAGCATAAGTCTGTACTCCCTGTATCTGGTTCTTCTCATCTGGTGTAAGGATAAAGTTCATAAAAATATCCTGGTTGGAATCATCGAGTGAGATGATCTGACTGTTTGTAAAGACACTTAGTGACATCTATTTCCTTTTTATCGCTTATCTCAATGGTGCCATTTTATCAAAACTCTTTTGTGACTCTATGACTAATAGATCATTTCAGTCTCTCTTTCAGTCTTTCATCACCGTATACATATTATCAACACTTTTACTTTTTATACTCCAAATATAAGAGAGCGCAGTGAAGAGAGTCTGACTTAGACCTATTTGCTCCTCTGAAAGGAGTATGTGATGAAGAGGGAAAAAAAAGATATTGACAGGATGGACGAGTATGATTATCAACAGATAAAAGATGAACTTGCTGACTCTAAAAGTGAACTGTTAAAGCGATATTTTACTGATCATTCGACCCAGTTGCCCAATCATTACAGTCTGCGTGACGAACTTGAGAACAATGATGATTTTACCTTTATTGTGATCCATATAGATAATTTTAAGATGTTAAATGAA
>JAUWRZ010000183.1 GCA_030610325.1 Sulfurimonadaceae bacterium
ATCAACCATGATTCCAGATAGAAGAAAAGGACAAAGATAAAGATGAGTATGACAAAGACAGCACTAAGATCATAACGCCATACATCACAAGGCGAACTCAGCAAATCGCCTACAAGTAACTTATCAAGGACATTTGCATGTACCTCAACTCCTGCGATCACACTGTCAAAGGGAATCGAACGCAGATCAAAAAGCCCTACGGCAGACGTCCCTATCAGAACAAACTTTCCAGCGATATCTTCGGATGTAAACGTACCGTTTAAGATATCTGCCGCACTTATGTACTTAAAGTGCCTGCCAGGACCTCTGAAGTTCACTATCATACGGCCTGCAAGATCAGTCGGTATAGTCAATTCGCCAATACGTATCTTCTCTACTCCCGCATCATCACCATCGACATCTACTCTGGAGATCTCATTATAAATACGAAACATCTCCAAAGCCAGAGAAGGGTAGAGCATTCCGTCATAGCGCATGACAAGAGGGACTCTGCGGATCATCCCTCCCTCATCGGGAAGGTTATTGAAAAAGCCGCTACTATACAGATTCTCCTGAAGTACATCAAGGTTTAAGACGACACCATCGGGCCGGATGATACTTGGATTAGCATCAAATCCCTTCTCCAAAAATACTGCGGGGATCAGTGGTCCCTCCACCCCTGCTCTCTCATTGTCTCCAAAAAGAAAGATATATCCTCCGACAGTCGGCGTAGTAGCCAGGCTCTCTGCAAGGATGAGATCATAGTTCTCAAGGACAGCAGTATTGCCCTCTATCTTTGAAGCTATACGATGTGGTGAAGTCTGATCTGCTTCGGCAAAGACCATATCTAATCCAATGATACCGGCTTGTGCATCACTTAGACTGTTTAAGAGATCTGCTACGATCGTACGAGGCCATGGCCACTGGCCAAACTGCTTTAAAGCAACCTCATCGATATCGACGATGACTACCTGTTCACTTTTAGGCAGTTCTCCACGAACAATAAACAGGAGATCGCGAAGATTGTTATTGAGAGCGTAGAATGCCATCGGCACAAAAAAATACACCCAGGTGAGTAATAGCCCAAGCAGTAGTGCTGCAAGACTCTTTATCCAGATCTTTGTCATTATGATACCGGTCTGGATGACCTATCTATCATGAAAACCTACTGTCGGTACCTTGATGTAGGTAGCTGTCTCAACGTCGATGATCTCACCGACCTCCTCCTGCTGTGTGACATCAGCGATCTGAGCATCATAGAGCTCATCATCTTGCATCACTTGTTTGACAGTATCACTTTCACTCTCTTCATCCTTCTCATCTAAAGGAGTACTCTCTAAGGGTCTTATCTCGTTCTTCTCTTTAGTATGTTCAAATACCATCCCTGCATCGACAAGATAAAACGTCTCATCGATAAAGACTTTGATCTTCCCCTTATGGCACGTGATGGTCTCGCTTTCCTCTTTTACATCCGCACTAAAGTCCGTACCACGGATACCGATGGTCGCTGAAGCTGTCTTGACCGTGTAACGCTCCGGTGCCAACTTGGCGATCTTCCCGGTGACAACACGGAAAAAGCCACGATCCATATGCATCTTGACCTCACTGCTCTTCTCATCACCAAAACGAAAAGCATCAAATACAAATATCGAATCCGGACCTATCGTCACGACTGTATCATCTTGTAGCAGTACCTGTACTCGAGACTTCTCTGAGGTAGTGATCTCATCTGCGGCCTCTATGGCCATCCCATTTGTAACGTCAAGTGTCCCACTGCTGCGTTTTAGTGTCGCGTTACCTGTGATGACTCCGATGTTTCCTATGCCCGACCATGCCAAAGCTGTGATGGTCAATAAAAGTAACAATATCCGCATCATCACTCCTTAATAGTTGTACTGTAGGCCAAGCATGAAGATGCTCTTATCATACTCTGCCAACGCATAATTAGAGTCATTTCTTACATAGCGGTAGAGAAGGGACCCTTCCAGACTATCAAGAAACATCCTGCTTACCTTAAACTCTGCCTGATGATAGTCATCACTACGCTCATCTGAATCAGCATCGGCTGCGTCATCGTACTCTGCACTACGGTACCGATAATCAAATCTTGTTATAAACCAGTCAAGTACATGATAGTTGACACCAAAAGAGGCTGTCATCGTATCTTTATTGGTAAACAAGAGACTGTCACTAAACTCCGCAGAGTAGCTGTCTAGATTGACTTTAAAGTAGGCAAAGTCTCTTGCAAAGAGCCAGTACAGTCCCAGACCCCCGCCGACAACGGTATCATTACGTCGCTCATCGATCTCTTCGATATAACTACGCTGAGTATAGCGGGCATTAGCATTTAAGATAAAAGCTTGAGAGAGAGCGAAATTGATTCTCGGATCTATGCTGACACTTTGCAGAAGATCACGGTCGAGGAAGTGCACTCTGCTATAAGTCACAGGCAGATAGACATCATAACTGTCTCTATGATAACCCATACCTGCACCTACCGAGAACGCAAACAGGTTATAAAAGTCTGCATCGATATTGTTCTGATAGAAAAGATTACCATCACCACGTGCGTACCAACCGCCCTCTTCACTGAGATCATGGGTATAACTTACTGCTCCCTTTAGCTGTACGAACATCGTACTTATCTCATCTTCACTTGTAGGGAGGTCCAGATCACCCGGACTTACATTTATGTTAGAGTCATAACCGATGCCTATCTCGGCAGATGCCCTAACCTTCTGTAAGTCCTCTTCACCACGGATACTCTCCAGTGAAGTACGCTGCGCCGGACTCAACTGATAGTTCTCCGTACTTTTTGACATCTCATCTGCCAACTCATCACGCTCAAGTTCAGCATAGAGCATCGCAAGATGGACCCGTACTTCTGTATCATCAGGATCGATCATTAACACTCGTTCATACGCACTCATCGCCATCTCATCAAGACTCACGACTTTTGCTTTCTCCTCCGGGCTTAGAGGCACATAGGGTCTTGTCTTAAGTGCATTACTCATCGCTTCAGCGCTTTGCGCCCAGAGCAGATGCAATTTGACATCCCCATATAAGTCGGTACTACCTTGTGCTTCAAGAATGACTTCTCTGTATTTTTTCTCGTCATACATCGTCTGCAGATCTGCGACACCGGCAAGCAGTGTCATCTGCACCATTAGTAACAATATGACCGTTTTTTTCATCATCATACGCCTTTTAAAGTCCATGAAGAGACATTGCTCCATTATTGTAACCATTACCTATGCGGTCTTTAAGACCTACACGCTTACCTATTGTCAGGACATCACCTGCTTGCAGTGTAGCATCAGAGATCACGGTCACGACTTTGCCATTTGCCTGTACATTGACGATGTTCCCTCGACTGATATCGAACTTATCTATGGTCACAGTCGCTGGATCGACATACTCAGAAAAGGTGATCTTGACTACACCGGTATCAGCGATCCGTTCGACTGCACTGTTTTGCACTACCGGAAAGAGTTTGTCCTGGATAGCATTAAAGAGACTTATCCGCCCCTCCTCTTCCAAGAGTGCCAAAAAGCCCTCATCACCGCTACCAAAAGCATTTGCCGCTACTGCGCTTCCGACAACAGTGATCCGTGTCACATCACTCTCATCAAACAGTGCTCGTACCAGGACCCCGCTATCGGGGCTACTTAGGTAACTATAGGACTTCCCTACTACCGTGTCTGTGAAAGTAGTAAGATCGGCACCCTTGATAAAAGTCTGAAGAGGTTCAGTAGAGATATCACCAGAAAGACTCATATCGTAGACTTTGGCTGAGGATGTCATCGCATAGACCCGGTCATCACCTGCTGCGTCTTTATCACCATAAGTGATCGTGTTCAAGGCACCCGGGATCATCACATCAGACTCAAGCTTACTCGCTTCATCATAGACCAGCACCCCTTCATCACCGGTAAGCAGATAGACACGGTATGGAGTCTTATCTGATAATGCAGTAACATCACTCAAAGTCCCTTTTGTAGGTTTGATAGTCTTTTTATGCTTTACTTTGCCAGGTTCCACCTCATAGACATAGAAGCCATCAAGCGCACTGGCCGCATAGATATAGGCCACACCGGAATCCGAAGTCGCTGAGCTGACACCATTTACTTTCCTGAGTGTCTTGAAGTGATCTATTAACGTCATCGTTGGAGCTTCGATGACATACATACCATCAGCCTCTGTTCCAGCGATGATGTATTGCAGATCGACTTTGACATCAAGGGCTATGACCTTTGATGGTGTCTCATATTCACCGGCAAAACTCAAAGCAGGATATCCATCGGCAACACGTACGAGGTAAAGTCTGATACCGGTATCTGTACCAACGGCGATATACTGCTCTGCAGAAGCTACCATATAAGCAGTCATGGAGTGTGCCCCGACACCAAGGTCAAGTGGAGGGTCCATGAGGTTTGCGTAACCTGTGTTTACCTCTATACTCTCAGTATCTACATCAAAACTCCAGCTTTTGATGCCCTCGTAGGCATTACCGGAGCGGTCTGTGACATTACCTTCAAGCGTGACTGTATAGTTCTCATCTGGAGTGAGTTCACCCTCTGGGATAAGACTCAACTGTGTACTCTCAGTCTGTGAAGCACCATTGACTTTAGTGCTTGAAGCATCTCTCAAGACCAGGACACCGTCACCAGCTATCTCCTCATCAAACTCCATCGCGATATGCGTACTCTTATCTGCACTCCCATCTTTGTGAGGGAAAAGCGATAAAAGTGCAGGAGGTGTTACATCGGGATCGATATCTGTAGTGAAGATAAGCGTAAAATCACTTTTTAAAGTACGGCCAGCTGTATCTTGAACAGCTGTCGTCACATTGACTTTATATTGCGAGCTAGGTAAAAAAAAGTCATTTGGTACGATCTCTACGACCTCATCTATGACCGTAAGTTTTGCAGGGACAGGGGCATCTCCTGCGTCACTGATAAAGATAGAAGCTTCATCGACTGTTACCTCATCGAGGACAGATGAGAAGGTAAGTGAGACATATTGCCCTATGGGGATAAGATCATCAGAGGAGTTAAAAGAGACTGATAAGAACTCAGCGGATTCGTCACCGCCTTCGATGCCGTCATCGGAGTTTCCCGCACCTCCGCCACCACAAGCTGTGAACATAAGCA
>JAUWRZ010000504.1 GCA_030610325.1 Sulfurimonadaceae bacterium
AAGCAAGAATGCCCGCAGGAGTGTGCTACAATAATGTCAATAAAAGGCACCTCTAACAGCCTTGTATATCATCAGAGGTGCCCTGAACATGATGAAGGAATCAATAGATGTGTATATTCTGTAAAATCGCCAATAACGAGATCCCATCCAACCCCGTTATGGAGAGTGAGGAGTTCCTCGCGTTTCATGATCTCAATCCCAAAGCACCGGTCCATATCCTTATCATCCCAAAACAGCATGTCGACAGCTTTTCTGACCTTTCCGGTGCGATGATGGATAAGATGACACCTTTCATCCATGAAGTAGCCAAGCGTGTCGATATCTTTGATTCGGGCTATCGTCTTATCACAAATGTCGGAGAGAACGGCGGACAGGAGGTCAAGCACCTCCACTTCCATCTGCTCGGCGGTGCCAGACTCAAATGGGGCCATTTTGCCGATGCCGACCCAAAAGACTTTCTTTAGGGCACCTCTAATAAGCGGTCTCGACCGCTCTTTAATAGAGAGACCCTTCTCATGCACTGCCACCTTTTCCCTTTCAAAGGAGTCTGATGTTTCCAAAGCATATACTACTGATCGCGACCCTGGCTTACACTATACTCTCTGCCGATGCGTCTGATACCCAGCAAAAGATGATCACCATCGAGAAAGCGCCCCTGCTCATACCCACCATAGAGCTTACCCCTGAGTCCAGAAGCTACGATGCACAGTTGGCTAAGGTGTACAGTCTCTATCAGGAGGAGCTACGAAGATATTGGTCAGATCCCCGACTCAACTCAAAAGAGAGCTGGGTCACTTACACACCTGACCAAAAGAGCCGCTCCACCGTCGACTTCCTACAAAAGGAGATCATCCTCGAGACGATCACTTCCACTATCACGACAGCACAGAGCAACCTGCGAAACCTGCTCCGCCGTACCATCACAGTAAACACAAAAGAGGCCTTTGAGCAAGACCCGCTTCAGATGCGTGTCATGAAGCTTATCAGACCCAAAAATATGGCTCATCCGATGCTAAAAGGTGAACCGATACTCGCTGACATCCTCTTAAGTGCGGATCCGACACCCGAAGAGATAGAGCGTTATATCACAGACGTGCTCAAGACAGACAAGATCGAGCAGTCACCTCTGGGTGTGCAGAAGCCAGAGAAGCACTACAGCATCCATATACCGCTTCCACAGGAGATACTGCACAGACGTTCGATGACCTATCAGATGAATATCTCTGAACTTAGCCAGCGCTTTGAGCTGCCTGCCCCGCTGATATTTTCCATCATCCATACCGAAAGCAGCTACAACCCTTTTGCTACCTCATACTTGCCTGGATATGGTCTTATGCAGGTCGTACCGGACAAAAACTCTGAAGAGACCTACCTCTTCTTGCATGAGCAGGCACTTATCCCCTCAGCCCAGTATCTCTATGATGGCAACAATAACATCGAGATGGGTTCAGCTCATCTGCATCTGCTCTACTATCGTCATCTCAAAGACATCAAAGACAAGAACAGCCGTCTCTACTGCGCCATAGCCGCCTACAATACAGGCATCGATGAACTGACCACTGCTTTTAGCGATAAGGGCGATACCCAGGAGTTCCTCAGCAAGATAAACACTATGTCAGCTCCGGAGGTCTATGCCTATCTGCAGGAGCATCTGCGTTATGATACGACTAAAGCCTATCTGCAACGTGTGATAGAGGGTATGCTTATCTATTATAAAGCCTATGGCGAGGATGGGAGAAGGATACAGAGTATCTAACGAATGGTAAATATCACTTTTCTGGCTCCCAGATCTCATTTGCTAGTCTAGACATCAGTCTAGTGGGCGTATCATAATTTCGTCATACCAAACGATATTAACCCAACTTCACCATCGGACACCCTAAAAATCCCTGATATCGA
>JAUWRZ010000062.1 GCA_030610325.1 Sulfurimonadaceae bacterium
TAGCCCCCGCTTCTCTCGCAGAAAGTGCTGCGACCAGTCCGGCGCCACCGGCACCTATGATGAGAACATCGGTCATGTCTCTCCTTGGAAAAATAGTTGTCGCGATTGTACCCCAGCGGCTGTTAGAGTTGGCTAATAGCAAGACACTCTGCGAGATGCCTAAGGTTGTAGGGCTACAATGGCGTATTATGAGTTCTGTATTTCTTTCTGTCTTGGGTATCTACCTCTTTATCGCTGTCGGTTTCATCGCCAAGATGAGCTTTAAAGAGAAGATAGATGACAAGACCATCACCATCCTCTCTGTCTATTTCCTGCAGATCTTTCTGACCTTCTGGGGACTGCTCAAACGACCCATCGACTCGACTCTTCTGCTTGCTCCTGCCGTCTACCTTATCGTCATCGTACTCGCGATCGGACTGACCTACTTGCTTGTCAAGCTACTTTTCAAAGAGCAAAAAGAGCGCTCCATCGCCACTGTCGCCGCCCTGATAGGAAATACCGGTAACCTTGGCATCCCGTTGGGTATCGCCATCTTTGGTGAAGAGTCCATCCCCTACACGACTATCGTCAACCTTGTCAACGTCTTTGTCGTCTATACCATCGGTGTCTACTTCTATTCACGCGGTAGTTTCAGCGTCAGAGACTCACTGATGAACATCCTCAAACTACCCATCCTCTGGGCGGCACTGATCGCTATCAGCTTGAACCTCTATGGCTATACACCCGGTCCGATCCTCGACAAGACCCTGCAGATGGGAGCATATGCATCGATGGTCATGCAGCTTCTACTCTTTGGTATCTATCTCTACAGCGTCAAGATCCAGAGCATCAGTCGACTGCTCATAGGCTGGGTCATAGGCGTAAAGTTTCTTCTGCTTCCGGTAATAGCATTGACCGTACTCTATTTCATGCCGATGAGCAGTATGATAAAAGGGATCGTCTTTCTTGAACTGATAATGCCTCTGGCCGTAGCTAACGTGAACCTTGCCTCGATCTACGACTGTCGTCCCAGAGATGTCACCGCACTGGTCATGATCACCTCACTGCTCTTTTTAGGCATCATCTTTATTGCGCTGGAGATCACTGCTCGGCTATGACAGGACATTTCTCTTTATGTGTTATAATCAGCGATTATCTTACATCATGTTCGACCCTAATACTTTAATAAAAGAGAAAAAATATATGCTGATCGATCTAGATGACAACAACTACTCCTCTCATGTAGAGTCTTTTGACGGCCCGATCTTCATCGATTTCTACTCGCCTACCTGTGGCCCCTGCCAAGAGCTTCTCGTTCAACTCCCCCATCTCGATAATGTCTTTAAAGATAGTGCGATGATCGCCAAAGTCGATGTCACACAGAACCCGAAACTAGCTCAGAAGTATGAGATACGCTCCGTTCCATTTTGTGTAAGCATCGGAAAAGATAAGATGATAAAAGATTACGAGCTTGGTGCCGCCTCGGTAGACCGCCTGGTACGCATGGTGAAAAAAGCCGAAGGTAAAAGCTTCTTCTCCCGCCTTTTTGGCTAAGCATGTCAATGCCCTTCACTTCAGCCCTTTTAAAACGCTAAAGTGATCATCCAGTAACGTAAGATACGAAGTGTTCCGGCAATAGCTAAGAACCAGAAAAGGTTTAGCCGAAGCAGACCTGCTGCCAAGGTGACAGGATCACCAATGATAGGCAGTGGTGTCAGCAGTAGTGCCCAGTAGCCGTACCGTTCACTCAACAAGAGTGCTTTCCTGCCACTTTTAGAGCCTTCGATCTTCTCTCTTGCCCAGTCACTTAACCAGACTCCAAGTCCAAAATTGACAGTTATAGCCAGTATATTTCCCAAAGAGGCAGCGAGCAGTGCAGTAGAGTGCTCCATACCGGAGAGAAGCGCCGCGACAAGTGCGGCTTCAGAACTAAAGGGTAAGAGAGTGGCGGCTAGAAAAGCGGAGAGAAAAAGACCAAGTGGCCCGTAACTCTCACTCATCCATAAAGGTGTTGATGTTCTCGATGACCATGGCGATCAGCTTCTCACGAGCCTCGACAGAAGTCCAGGCGATATGCGGTGTGACATAGAGACGTTCACTGTTTTTGATGTTCATCAGTGGGTGCGGATCGCTCATAGGCTCTTTAGTCAGTACATCCAGACCCACATAGATGGGTTTAGCGTCGATAATAACAGAAAGGGCCTCTTCACTGACGATACCGCCGCGTCCGAGGTTGAGTAAGATAGCGCCATCTTTAAGCTGCAGCAGTTCCGAATGGGCGATCAGGTCTTGTGTCTGTGCGTTCAGTGGTGCATGAATAGAGACGATGTCACTCTCTTCGATCAGCTGGCTCAGTGTCACACGCTTGAAGTCCGGGTTCTCATTGGCTCCCGATGTCGAGTAGTAGCTCACCTCTGCTCCAAAAGCAGTAGCGATGTTCGCGACTCCTTTACCGATCTCACCCAGACCGATGATGCCCCACTTCTTACCTTTGATCTCAAAGAACGGTTTGATCACATTGGTAAAGATCGGACTTTTCTGCCATGTCCCGGACTTGACGTACTCATCATAGTAGCGCGAATGTCCCATCAGGTAGAAGAGCATCGAGAAGGTGTGCTGGATGACCGAATCAGTCGAGTAGCCCGCAACGTTCTTTACCGAGATACCACGCGAAGCAGCTGCCTCAAGGTCTACGTTGTTCATCCCAGTCGCTGCAACACAGATGAGCTTAAGATCAGGACATTCTGCCATCATCATGTCAGTGATGACCACCTTGTTAGAGACGATGACAGCTGCGTCAGTGATACGCTCCAAAGTCTCATCTGCCGAAGTAGTCTGATAGACCGTCACATCTCCAAACTCCTCAAAAGCCTTGAGAGAGGTCTCACCAAAGGTCAGGGCATCGAGTATGACTATCTTCATCATACGTCCTTTATCTTGGTGATAAGTGCTTCTGCCTGCTTCATCGCTGCATCGACCTCATCAAAGACAAGCGCTACCGCCAGACGTCTACCTACATGCGCTTCAGGTTTACTAAAGACCCGCACAAAACTGTTATCGCTGAAAAGAGTATCATCGACCTCTATGACCGGAGCGTTTGACTCTTGCTCCGATTTGAACGCGGCGGATGCCCCATCACCATAAAAGGTAAAACTAAGCGGGAGACCAAGGACTGCGCGGATGTGCAGGGCGAACTCACTCTGGCTCTGCGTGATCAGTGTCACCATACCGGTATCATGCGGACGAGGACTCACCTCTGAGAAGTAGACCTCATCACCGGCGATAAAGAGTTCTACTCCAAACAGGCCCCGACCGCCAAGACCATCGGTGATACGTTTGGCGATATCCTGCGACTTCTGCTTGGCGATCTCGCTCATCTGCATCGGCTGCCAGCTAAAGATATAATCACCATCCCGCTGGATGTGCCCTATCGGCTCACAGAAGACCGTCTCTTTCCCGTTACGCACAGTAAGCATCGTGATCTCATAATCAAAATCGACAAACGCCTCCACGATCAATTCGCTCGCATCACCGCGAGCCTCTTTAGCCATCTCCCAGGAGTCGTCAAGATCGGCTTCACTACGCATCACACTCTGTCCGTGACCAGATGAGCTCATCACCGGTTTTACCACACAAGGATAACCCATCTCTTCCGCAGCGATCTCCATCTCTTCACGTGTCTTGACAAACTTGTAGGGCCCGGTCTTCAGACCCAGCTCTTCCGCAGCGAACTGACGGATGTTCTTACGGTTCATCGTCTTGTTGACTGCATCTGCATTGGGGATGACATGAAAACCTTCTGCTTCAGCCTTAAAGAGTGCATCGATGCTGATCGCTTCGATCTCAGGAAGGATGTAGTCAGGCTTCTCGTGGCGTATGATCTCAAGCACTGCTTCCGTGTCTTGCATGTTTACGACATGTGCACGATGAGCGACCTGCTGAGCCGGAGCACCCTCATAGCGGTCCACGGCGATCACTTCGATACCGAGACGGTGTGCTTCGATGGCTACCTCTTTACCGAGCTCACCCGATCCCAGCAGCATAATACGTGTAGAATTACTCTTTAACGGTGCAGAAAATTGCATGTCTATCCTTGCGTAAAATTAGACGGGATTATAGCAAGATGATGTTGTTAAGAAGATATGTCTGGATCTATTTTGAGTGGTGGTCTATCGATGAAGGGTGTAGCAGTCTTAAATAGTGAACAAAAAGCCCGAAGGCTCTTTGTTACAGACGTGATTCGTAACGTCTCATCATATAGAGACGTTTTAGCATCTTTTTACGAGCGCTAATCTTTTGCTTTTTGCGTTTTTCAGTTTCCGTTTCGTGGAAACGGCGAGCACGAGCTTCGGTAACAACGAGGTTACGGTCAGTTTGCTTCTTGAAACGACGGTATGCAGCATCAAAATTATCGTCTTGGCGTAAAGTAATACCAGGCATTCACATCACCCACTTTCTGTTAAAATTTTTTGGACGCGAATGATAGCATAAAAGTGTTCAAAACATGCATAAATTAAAATATCTCTTAAAAGATAGCATTATGATCGCTACTTTCTTTACTCCGGATGAAGGCACCATGAGCTAAAATCGACACCATGATCTCCCAGGACTCTATAGACGGGCTAAAAGCACGCCTAGATATCATCGACGTTGTCGGCGGCTATATTGAACTGAAAAAAGCAGGGGTCAATTTTAAGGCACCCTGCCCCTTCCACGATGAGAAGTCACCAAGCTTTGTCGTCAGTCCGCAGAAGCAGATCTACCACTGTTTTGGCTGCGGGGCCGGCGGGGACAGCATCAAGTTTGTCATGGAATATGAGAAACTCAACTACCCCGAAGCGATCGAAAAACTTGCAGAGCAGTACAACTATACGCTCGACTACAGCTCTAATGCGCCCCGGCAGGAACGCTCCCAACTTATGGATAAGCTTAACGAGTGGTATCAGGGGCTGCTAAATCAAAAAGCAACCGCACAGAGCTATCTCAAAGAGCGCGGTATCTTCGAATCAAGTGTGGAACGTTTCGGCATCGGTTATGCCCCCTCCTCTCCACAGACTCTGGACTTTATCAAAAAAAATATGTTCACTATGAACGAGGCGGTCGAGCTTGGTGTCGCAGGCAGCGAAGAGGGACGAAGTTTCGCCCGCTTCATAGAACGCATCACCTTCCCCATCCATGCACCGAACGGCAGTATAGTCGGCTTTGGAGGTCGGACGATCACCGGGCATGTCGCCAAATACATCAACTCTCCGCAGACCCGACTTTTTAATAAATCCCGTCTGCTTTACGCCTACCATCTGGCCAAAGAGAGTATCTACCGACAAAAAGAGATGATCGTCACTGAGGGTTACCTTGATGTCGTCATGCTCCATCAAGCCGGTTTTACACAGGCCGTTGCCACACTCGGGACTGCCCTGACACAAGAACACCTGCCGCTGCTACGAAAAGGCGAGCCTAAGATCACCATGGCCTATGATGGAGACAAAGCCGGCCGAAATGCTGCCCTTAAAGCTGCCAGACTGCTTAGTACCTCCGGTTTTACCGGCGGTGTAGTACTCTTTGGTGAAGGGCTCGACCCCGCCGATATGGTCAAAGCCAATGATATTGAGAAGCTAAGCAACCTTCTACGCTCCACACAGCCGTTCATAGAGTTTGTCCTGGACCAGTCAAACGCAGCTTATGACCTCAAAGACCCCAAGGCAAAAGAGCAGGCACTCCATGAGGGGCTGGGTTACCTCAAGACCCTTTCACCACTATTGCAAGAGGAGTACAAGCCCTATCTGGCCTCACGTCTTGGTATCAGCCCATCACTCGTTCGCTTAAGCCGTAATGACAATAGAGAGCAGACTACTCCCGTGCCATCATCGGCGTACAGCGATCCCTGGGAGATGAGTCTTATCAAGACCGTACTTGAATACCCCAAGACGATCGATCACATCCTGGATTTTATCGACCCCTCATTACTGCTCTATCACCCCCAGGAGTTTGCTCTGGCACTACAGGCAAAGGTAGATGACCCACGGCTGATGGCGATCTCTATCGACAGCAGCATCCGAGCCTTTGAGGGTGATGATGCCATACGTTCTGAGCTTATGACTTTTTTGATCCAGCACTATAGTCGCGAATTAAAAAAGGTCAATAGCCAGATTTCGCTATCATTCGAAAAAAAAGCGTTCCTCATCCGGACTTACCGGGAGAAGATCACAAGACTAAGACGAGGTGAACTGGTACCGTTTGAACATTAAGATGATGTTCAAACGTGCTCCTGTGCCTTCACAAGGAAAACGACATGTCTACACAAAAACGTAAAGCCATCGCACTCTTCAGTGGCGGGCTTGACTCTACACTGGCTATCAAGCTTCTCATCGATCAGGGCATCGAAGTCATCGCCTGTAACATCAACACCGGGTTCGGAGCGACACGCGACCGTAAAGAGCACATGCAGAACATGTGTGATCAGGTCGGAGCTGAACTACGGATCATCGATATTCAGAGTGAGTATCTTCAAGAGGTACTCTTCGACCCAAAACATGGCTACGGTAAACACTTCAACCCCTGCATCGACTGTCACGCCAAGATGTTCGAAGTCGCTAAGCGTGTCATGCATGAGTGGGGTGCAAGTTTCCTGATCAGCGGAGAGGTCCTTGGTCAACGACCGATGAGCCAAAACGCTGATGCACTCAGGACCGTACTCAATGAAGCCAATGTAGAAGGACTGCTTCTGCGTCCTATGTCTGCGAAACGACTCGAACCGACTATCGCTGAGACAGAGGGGTGGGTCGATCGTGATAAGCTCGAAGGTATAGAGGGACGCAGTCGTGATCGTCAGATGCAACTCGTAAAAGAGTTTGGCATCACCGACTATGAGAGTCCCGGCGGCGGTTGTCTACTTACCGATGCCAACTTCGCACTTAAGATGCGTGACTTCATCGCCCATGACACTTTTGAGATCAAAGACATACCACTACTAAAACATGGTCGCCATTTCCGTCTGAGTGATGGGGCCAAACTGATCATTGGCCGTAATCAGGAAGAGAACGAGAAGATGGAGCAGATCGAGAATGACAAGTTCATACATATCCGTACAGACGGCATCCCCGGACCACATACACTACTTAGCGCGGATGCCAGTGAAGCCGATAGAGCATTCGCTACCCGGGCAGTACTGACCTACTGCAAGACAACACCGGAACAAAGCTATGGACTTGATGTCCAGGGAGAGAAAGTCGAGGCACTACCGTTACACGCAAGAAGTGAAGTGACGTTATATTCTATTTTATAAGCTTCTCTTCAAACAGCCGAAAGTATACTGTTAGCTAATACTTATAAAAGGGGCTGAAGATGGCAGGTGTACATTTTTCTTTTTACGACTTTCCCTCACTACTGTTACTGAACATGGGGATCTCCGAGCGGCTGGATGAGAATAGAAAAGAGAGTTTCACCGTACTCTATTGTGACTTCTCCGGTCTCTCTAAAGAGGTCATCACACAGAGTCTTGAGCAAGCACTTCGTGATTCTGATGCCATCGTCCATTACGACGAACACTACTTTTTTGTCCTTCCCTATACAGATAAATATGGTGCGATGATCGTCAAAGACATGATAGAGGAGTTCTTCGATACACAGTTGACCGCTTCAGAAGTCAGCTACCCCATCGACGGAGAGTCTCCCGGTGAACTTTTCGAGACACTTCATGCCCAGGTGTACAGTCTGCACAATGTAGATCTTGATTTTCTCGACCCCGACAAGGTAAAGAAAAAGTAGCACTAATTTACCAAGCGCTCTTCCCCACCCGTAAAACGGTGATAAGGTGATCTCCGGTAGAACTCTACTGCACTCTCTATCTGTGCAGTACGAATGACCTTTTTATCACAGACACAATCACACTCACTCTTTTTCTCGGCCACTTTCTCTTCAGTCTGAGCTACTTTCTCGACCTCAGCTTTTTTTGCAGTTTCGGATATCTTCTGCTTGGCAGCAGGCTTCATCGGTGTGTATACACCCTCTGCGACTGAGTGCTCACCATCATGGATGATGAACGCATCTGGAGTGATCCTGCATCGTATGAGAGCAAGGGTATCTTCTGCCTCCTGGTAGTCATCAAAACTCCCCATCCAGATCTTTAATGAGCCCTTCTCCTGTATACGCCGATAGGGGTACCCACTCCCCTTTACCCGCTCTAAGAACTCTGGAGTGACTGCATCAGCATCTTTCTCATAGATGACCTGTATCCACTTCTCTCCTGCAAACAGGACAGAACCGGTCAGTAGAAGGATCATCATACTTATTATTTTTATCATGTTATCAATATCGGCAATTCTTCCAAAACAAAAAATAAAATACTTTTATATTACTGTAAGAAGCAGCTATGTATAATGCCCCTTCTCAACTGTGGGGCATTAGCTCAGCTGGGAGAGCGCGACGCTGGCAGCGTCGAGGTCAGCGGTTCGATCCCGCTATGCTCCACCATCCAAGACTCCCTATATTACGGCTTCTCAGACAGTTTTTATCCTCGATCATATTCTTCATCTTTTATAGGTATGCCCATATTGTGCCCAAAAAGATCGATTCCGACATCCAACTCCATACGCTCAGCCTTCACCCAACCAGCATAGTTCTTAAAGATGACCTTCGGACTGTTACCAACAAACTTTGCTAGGTCCAAGACAGGCATAGCCCCTCTGTTCAACATCTCAGTGATGAAACTGTGACGAGTATTATA
>JAUWRZ010000500.1 GCA_030610325.1 Sulfurimonadaceae bacterium
ATAGCCGGGATCTCATCGAGATCATCGATCAGCCGTACCATCTCCTCTTTTGCCATCCTAAACCCTGCACCAGCACTGCGGACTACGTTCTCTTCCATCATCGTCGAGCCCAGGTCGTTCGCACCGTAAAGCAGTGCCATCTGCCCAATATAGGGCCCTTGTGTCACCCATGAACTCTGGATATTACGAACATTATCAAGATAAAGCCGTGCTACAGCGAGAAGGCGCAGATAACGGTTGGATGAGGGCTTCTTAATATCAGGAAACTCCTCCATAAGCTGCGTGTTCTGACCCTGAAACGACCACATGATAAAGGCTCTAAAACCACCTGTCTCATCCTGCAGACGACGGACCATATCAAAATGCTCGATGATCTCCTCATCCGTCTCAACCGTACCATACATCATCGTCGCCGTTGACTTGATACCTAACTTATGTGCTTTACGATGGATATCGATCCATACTTCCGAATCGATCTTCTTCGGAGCGATGATATCACGTACTCTGTCACTCAATATCTCCGCGCCCGCACCAGGGATAGAAGAGAGGCCCTTGTCTTTGAGACGTTGCAGTGTCTCATCCACAGTGATATGTGATACCTTCGCAATAAAGTCTATCTCAATAGCAGAGAAGCCATGGATCGTGATCGTCGGATATTTAGTATGGATATGTTCGACAAGGTCCTCATACCACTCTATCTTCAGCTTTGGGTGTACCCCGCCCTGAAACAAGATCTGTGTACCGCCGATCTCAAGCAGTTCATCGATCTTCTCATCTATCTCATCAAAAGTCAGTACATAAGCATCATCATCCTTGCCATGACGATAAAACGCACAGAACTTACAGTCGACCCAACAGACATTAGTATAGTTGATGTTACGATCGACGACAAAAGTCGTTATCCCTTTAGGATGCAGCTCTTTCTTTCGTGCTGTCGCCATCTTCCCCAACTCTTTAAGGTCGCCCTCTCTTATGAGGTGAAGCGCCTCCTCTTTGGTCATTCTCTGCATCACTTACTCTTTTTCCCGGCTTTAGTGGTGATCTTATCAAGAGCTCCATCAAGGCCTTTGAAAAGCTTAGGTGCATCGATATCATGCTGTCTCTTAAGCCATGCCCCATCACGATACGCTATCTTTACCTTTGCATCACTATCCTCATAGACCAGTACGCGCAGTGGAAGGTCCAGTCCGGCTCTGATGTCTTGCTGCATAAACATCGTGCCCATCCTCGGGTTGCCAAAGATGATCACTTTGGAAGCACCTAGTCTCATATCTACACCTGCCGCGTTCTTCTGATGATCGACGATAGCAAAGACACTCAGACCTTTCTTTGTGACGATCGTCTTGATACGCTCGATCGTGACATCCACACTATAGTCACTAGACTTGATGATGATATCGCTACCAAAAAGTCCTGTCACCATTAATAGCGTCATTATCAGTTTTCTCATCTCCATCGTCTCCTCTTATTACTTGGACGTACAAACAGATAGATCACTGATCCACCTATCAACACCCCGAACAGGACCTGTACCCAGGCACTAAGGTGCAGCATCTTGCTTAAGATGTTGGCATGCTCTTTTTTATCTATCTCGACACCTGCCATCTCTGCAGCATGCGCCATCGCTGAGATAGCCAGATCACCTGATGGCATACTTTCATGACAGGAGAGACAGACACCTCTACGGTCAAGCTTGGCACGCTGTTCTTCGTCAAGAGGCTGTGAAAGTTTCCAGTGATGCCCGACAGTCTGAAGTTGCGTACCGTTCTCATCAATAAAACGTGAATAGTCGTTCTTAAGATTAGCTATTCGCGGTATCTGTTCATCGACATAGGTCGGTAAGACTCTGCCGTCTGCCGTCATCAGATCGATGATCGTATCTTTACTTGGATCGCCGTTTAGTTTACCACCGCCAATAC
>JAUWRZ010000167.1 GCA_030610325.1 Sulfurimonadaceae bacterium
CTTGGCGTATTTAGTGATGATGCTCACGTCGCAGCAGGTGCGATAGCAGGTCTCAATAATATGATCACCAAAACATCTGTAGGCGGATATGATGTCAAGATGGCGTCTGATGCCAGTGGTGAGGTGATGCATCAGTTCGTATCATCACAAGATGGCTTTGATTCCAAAGCGACAGTCAATAATGATGTCTTTGATGGTGCCGCAGCCTATTCTATTCGTGATATGGGAACACAGGAGCAAGCCTTCATGGGTGGTCTTAAGAACGTCGCGACAAAGGCTTTGGAGCTTTCGCCTATCGGAAGAGCAGGCGGCGCTACTGGTAAGGTCGTAGATAAGCTTAAGGCTGACAAGCCTTCTACTCCTCCAAAGCCTCCTAGCGGAGGTTACAACTCGGTCGGAAAAAGCAGCGTGTCTGGCGGAGGTAATGGCGGTTCGTCATCTAGTGTCGTCGATCATGTGAAACCGTCAGTTGTCCAGCACATCAAAACACCTGCGCCGAAGCCTCCTAGCGGAGGATATAACTCGATCGGAAAGGGTAATGCGACTACTGGGGGTTCAAGTGGGAGCAAGCCTTCGGCCAGCGGGGGTGTTGGCTAGAAGTTGAAGATCTCCCTGTAGAGAATCAAGAACTCTTGAGGATTGATGCGATTAAGCTCGGCTAGTCGGTCTAGGGTTGCGACACCCTCTACTTTTCCAGGATATCTAGCAGTGAAGTCTTTACCACCTCTTGTTATGTCGGGGTGTCTCCTGTAAAAATCGTCTCGAATCCAAGCGCATGCATCTTTAAAAGAGGGATCATTCCAGTCATATTGCGCCGTCTGCATCGATGGTCGTTTGGGTTTCACACTATTTTGAGCATTGTTTTGCGATTGAGCAGGTTTGTCTTTCATCGTAGCATTTAGCTCTTTTAACTCCCGGACTGTCTCAGCAACTAGTGTGTTTTGAACAAGGTTTGATAATAGACTCATCTTAGATCCTTTCAGCTTGAGATATTATCAAGCGTTTTAGCAGTCTCCTGCTATAGTATTCTATTATATCAAATTGTGGTGATGGTGTGAAGTACTAAAAATGGATAGAGACAGGGATTCCCATCACTCCTGAAGGAGTCAGGCATATCTGCTAAGAGCTGTTAATCACTTGGTTACTGGTTCGAATCCAGTATCCGGAGCCACACTCTCAGAAACCCCTATTTTACGGACTTTCCAAGCTTAATTTTCACTTAGTAGCTATATGGTAGCTTTTTTTATGTGAACAACCCGATACTCTTATCGATTTTCTTTATCTCTGATGGTATGAACTTGTTGTATCTGTGTATCAACATGTCCACAGTCGTATGTCCCATCATCTGTGCGATATGGTTGACACTGAACTTCCCTGAGCTTAACATCATAGTCGCAAAGGTCGAGCGTGTATCATAGAGTCTCTGATACGGCAGACCTACTTTCTTTAGCAGTTGTTTCCAGTGATGATCTCGTATCCGGTTCCCGTCATTGAAGGGTGTACCGTGTCGTGAGAGAAACACATAGTCGCTCTTATCCGCTGTCCTATCATGTTGTTCTCTCAGATATGGCATCAACTCATCGAATATTGGGACGACACGCTTACTCTTTGCTGTCTTAGGGTCGATATCCTTGCCGTAACGCCTCGAACGCTTTACTTCCAGCTCTTGGGTCGCAAAGTCGATGTCTTCCCACTTAAGGGCTACTGCCTCGCCTGTACGTAAGCCTGTGAGGAACGAGAGTGCGAGAAAGCTTTGAAACCATCCTTCACTACTGTCGATAAGCATCCTCATCGTCTCTACCGTGAACGGCTTTGCTGTTCCCTGACTCTTCTTAGGTCGCCTGATATGCTCAAAAGGGTTCTTCTCTATCTCTTGGTCATAGAACGCCTCTTTGAAGAGCATACTGAACGTATTGGCGATATAGATAGCGGTCGTATTACTTCGCACCTCTATCCAGTGGTTGAACCATCGCTTTAGCTCTGATACCTTTATCGAACTGATATCCCTTTTTCCAAAGGTCGGCAGTATCTGATTGTCGATGATGCCTTTATAGCGTATATAGGTAGACTCTTTGACTGTCACCTTCTTGGTGCTTAGGAAGAGTCCGGCGTAATACGCTACTGTCTTGACCTCTTTGGGTCTGATGTCTATTTGGTTGGTCTGTATTTGAAATAACACATTGGGGAGAAGTTCGTTCTCCACCAACTTTCTGTTCTTGCGGGTATCATCAAGGTTAGTCGCTTTGAGGACGCGCTGATTCTTGTGATATATACTCAGATAGAGTTTGCCGCTTTTGCTGTATATGCTGGCCAAAAGGTTTCCTTTCAGCCCCTCGTATCCATTCGTCTATCTCTAATCTATCAAACAGCATTGTAGCGCTTCCTATCTTGAAGAAGTGTTTGCCCTCAAGTAACTCCCCACTGTAGAGGCGTTGCTTGATGAAGCTCTCACTCACTTTTAAATACTGTGATAGCTCTTTTCGAGAGAGGAACGGTGAGCTATATTTTATTATCATCGCTTTTATCTCCGGTATCATCTCCAGATACTCATATTTGATGTCCATGACCCACCTCCTAAAAGGGAAACGCTTTAGGAAAGCCGCGACGGTCAAGTTCATCGAGTGCTAGTCCTAAGTGTCTCATGGTAAGAGTCAGGTCTTTGTCCTTATCGTTCATATCATGCTCCAGTGAACGGACATAAGTCTTTAGCTCGAAATTACTAAGCGTAGCAACATCGGGATGCTGAGGCTTATCGTCCATACTACGCTTATATAGTGTGAAGTCATTGATAGGCTTCTTCGCATAGGCTATCTGGTCTAAGACCTCCTGATAGAAGTCAAGACTGATGGGTATCTGGTGAGTCAGACATTTACGAGCCAGTATCATATGGTCGGTGATGGCATCCTCGAAGGTGTAGAGGTAGGTCTTACGCTTGACTCTCTCAAGTGATAAGTCTAACTGTAAGAACTCCTTGAGTGTATAAGCGTCTTTGATATACTCCCACATCGGATGAGTGCTGGCACGGTTACGGTTGTTACCATCTGTAGTATTATCGGTGATGCTCTTAGTGTCTATCATACGGATAGCGTCCATACTGTCTTTAAAAAGCAGTTCTGCTCTTTCAAGCAGTCTGTCCACCGTATCGATACCAAAGCCCTTTAAATAGTCTCTATGAAACTCAAACTCGATGTTGAAGAGAGGCTGCTTGATATCGATGTCATGGTTGGCGAAGTACTCTTTCATAAGAGCTTGTTTCTTTGACTTTAACAGTTCTGCACGTTTATCATATTCTCGTAATAAAAAAGGCTTTTTACCGATATAGAGTGACTCTAACTGATGTTTAGTCTCTATCTCTTTGTAGTGAGAGATGAAGAGTCTTTTACGGGTGACGAACATCTCTTTTTTTATCATACTGAGGTCTCTCTGTACAAAGATGTTAAGGTCAGCCCGTGTGATGGGTCTCTCTCCAGTGATATACTCCTTTAAGAGGTCATCCGTAAAACGTAATAGTCCTTCGATACCGATAGTGTAGATACCATTAGCCATATATTGGACTTGGATATCATTAAGATTGGTATTAGTCATTGGGTCTTTGAAGCCGATTTTAAAAAGAGCGTTTGTGTCCATGAACCAGTAGAAGCCCTGTGCCTTACTGAGATACTGTAGTGTCGTCTTGTCTACCTTGATATAGATGTCTTTGTTCTCATATCTGATACCAGACTGCTTGAAGTGCAGCTCTTGCATGTCTATCTGCATCAGTATGTCTTGAAAGAGTAGTTCATATCTTGGTGTGGTCACATAGAAGAAGTAGAGTGTGTCTATCCCACTGACGGTCTTGAAGTCATAAGTATTATTGTGCATATCTTTTTCCTTTATATCATAATTGAGGTTAAGAAGGGGGTGTTACTAACACCCCCTAAGAGCCTGTCAAGACTGCCGCGCGTCAGGCCGCGCTCCAGTCATGCCAGTCTCATCGACCTGACGCCTCGGCTACAAGCCTTCGGTACACGAGCACATAGGCTCGTTGTCAGACCTCCGCGTCGTAGACGCTACGGCCTCTAAAGAGAGCCAGACGTATCAGAGATACGTTCCGGACGTTACAGGCATAGCCTTCCACTCCCGAGCTACCTTGAGCTTCGGCTGGTGCGCCTCCACTTTGGGTAGCATTATCGTCTTTGTCTTGTAGATATCTGTCTAAGTACTTTGTTTGAAATCAAGCTTGATAGTCGTATGCTGACATAGGAGGGAGAAGAAAGGGAATACTTATCTTACGGGTCGGAAAAGAGTTTTTATATTTTTTTCTGGGACAAACCGAATAAAGTTATGACCGCGTTGACACGGTAAAAAGAGAGGGGAGTCTTGATAAACCTATCTATCACAGACTTTCGTAAAAAACGTGGTATATATTTAGGGATAAATATATTCTTACCCACTAAATAGGCTTTGAACCGTCTTATCTGTCTTTTGCCTAATCGGTCATCACTCTCAAAGAGAGGAAAGTCATAGACAACATTTTTAATGTAAGGCTCTTGCTCGATATTATTGAAGTTTTTATAAGCACTATCGGTGTGCATCGTCAGGTCGATAAGTCTGCCTATCTGTCTTTTTAACTCTGTCTCCGTTGTCTTGTTAGGCAAGTCAATATCAGAGATATGGACTTTATAGATATTGTACATCTCAATAGCGATACTTTTATGTATTTGTTTGGGTGTGGCATGCCCAATACGAAAGAACTCAAATAGGTCTTCAAAAAACTCTAGTCCATCTTGCTCGTCGTTTGAACGTTCAAAGTCTTTGATGGGATAGACTGTGAATAGTGCAAGATAAAGGTTTATGAACAGCGGGTCGTTCTTTTTTAAGTTGACGATATACTTGCGTAGCCGTGTCTCATTTTTGGCTGCACGTGTCGAGAGTTTGTCTTCGTTCTTTGCATCGAGCTTATCTAGATAGTGTTGGATGAGTGTGTCCAAAGAGGCGTTCTTATTACTCTCATAGTAAGCTATCTTTTTCTCATCAGCAGTGACTTGTTCTAGACGTTTGATAGCTTCTTGTGCAAGAGATATCTGACGTAGGATGTAATAGACACTTGGATACACCGGATTACTTTTCTCTGCATCAAAGATGATGTTCGTCTCAAACCTGCTGAAATACTCAAGTGTCTCTGTGAAGTCATCATGATACTCTTTAGGGACATGAAGCTGATGTGCAGAATCTGACCAGCTATCTTTTATTTGTCGCTTTTCATCATCGGTGCTCTCTTTAACTGGACGATAGTACTTGTTCTGGAAAAGAAGATTTATGAATTGCGGGTATATCAATCCAAATATGATGAGAAGTGGAAGCAAGAAAAATAATCTAATGGTTAGAGACTGTGAAAGAACTCGTTTCCCATACGCTCTCATTTAACCTACTGATCTGATCTTTCCATGATAAGACCAGTATCTCTTACCTATTTTGATATTTTTTGTTAAATAGGCCAGAAATAGCCATAA
>JAUWRZ010000432.1 GCA_030610325.1 Sulfurimonadaceae bacterium
GTGGACTCTCCGGGGCCTCACTCTCTACAGCCGCTTTTGAATCTGTTTTACCGGGAGTAGGTGGATACATCGTATCGATCGGCCTGGTCTTCTTTGCTTTTACTACCTTGCTTGGATGGAGTTTTTACGGTGAGAAGAGTGTGCAGTTTCTTTTTGGTGAGAGAGCTATCAAGCCCTTTAGAATAGCATGGGTCCTCGCTATCCCACTCGGAGCTATCGCGCAGCTGGAGTTTATCTGGCTGCTTGCCGATACTCTGAATGCTCTTATGGCTTTGCCAAACCTTATTGCCTTGATCCTGCTCAGTCCGGTAGTCTTCAAGTTGAGCAAGAGACACTTTCAAAAAAAAGATGCAGAGAGTTAAAGGCACTTCTAAAAACAGTGATGACACACAGACTGGGTGCCCCAATACCATTAAGTCAAGCATCATAAGTCTATCATGTGCTTCGAAATGGCACATAACACACGTCTTCGGAAACGGAGAGTTTTAGGAGTGCTAACCTTTGGCACTCTCCACTATGACTCCCGAACTGCGGAGGCAAAGCCTTCCGATTCCAGACCTTATAAAGCGATCACAACTTTTGACTTAATAACATTACCCCCGCCATCTACTCGTTCGCACTCAGGAAAGGATAATCCGTATACCCTTTTGGACCAGGTGAGTAGAAAGTATCCGGGTCGGCTTCGTTAAGTGGGGCAGAGACTTTGATGCGCTCTACCAGATCGGGATTGGCAAGGAAACTTGTCCCAAAAGCCACAGCATCGACCTCTTTTGCCTTGATGACTTTGGCTGCTTCCTCACTTGTATAACCCATGTTGGCGATCAGTATCCCATTATAGACTTCACGGATCGGTGTAAGGACATCTCCATGCTGCAGATCAAAGAAATCTGCTCGCATCACATGAAGGTAGCCCAGCTCAAACCTGTTTAGCTCTTCTGCCAGCCAACTGTATAGTTCGACAGGATGGCTCTCTTGCATATCGTTGTAACTGTTTAGCGGCGAAAGCCGGAGTCCGACATGATGACTCTCCCAGACACTGCACACTGCCTCGAGCACCTCAAACAAGAGTCGTGCCCTATTCTCAACAGGGCCGCCATAACTGTCTGTTCGATGGTTACTTCCATCACGCAGGAACTCATCGATGAGATAACCATTTGCTCCGTGTACCTCGACACCATCAAAACCAGCCTCTTTAGCATTGACAGCGGCCTGTCTGAAACCTTCGACTATTAACGCGATCTCGTCCAGAGAGAGTGCTCTCGGAATGGTATAGGGCTGTTTACCCTCCGGCGTATGTACCTCATCATTGCGGATACGCATCGCACTTGGAGCGACAGCTTCCTTGCCATCGTTCAACAGCGGATGACAAGCACGCCCACCATGCCAAAGCTGTAAGAACATGCGTCCACCTTTTGCATGTACCGCGTCAGTGACCGCTTGCCAGCCTTTGACCTGCTCCTGTGAATAGATGCCCGGTTCCGTTGAGAATGCCGAAGTACCCTCTATCACCATGGTCGCTTCGGCGATGATGAGTCCGGCACTGGCACGCTGTGCATAGTACTCTTTCATCAATGCACCGGGAGTATGTCCGGCATCTGCTCTACAACGTGTCAACGGGGCCATGACAATACGATTATGGAGGGGAAGACCACCTAGATCAAGTGGCTTTAGTAAGGGATTCATAGGATGCTCTCCTTTTCACACTGACATAAGATATTCTTATCTTGTAACAACAGATGATAACGAACCTCTCCGTTGCCCTTCCTTCCTGATCACGGGTATAGCTAAAAGATGCTCCCCGTTTAATATTTGATAAAAGATGCTATTGGGAAGAGACTGCCGTAAAGCTCAGGCATCAGACATAGCGATAGCGGAGATCTGCCTGAGTGCTATGCCATTACCTGGTCTTTGGAGCTGCCATTCGCTCAAAGTCCACGTTCTTCACGGTGATCTCGCCAGCATAGATCCCTGCCAGTGACTTGATGTGATTGTTCAGACGGTTAAGCAGGTAACATGCTGATGGATCACTGCTATACTTCTCAAGAGAGCGCTGGATATGGCCTTGAAGCAGTGCCAGAAGTACCAGCTCATCCTTGCTTTTGATAGAGCCTATCAGTGAGTTGACTTCTGCATATGAGGCATCTGTAGCCTGGATAAAGTCCGCACCAAGGTCCATCGTCTTCATCGTAGGGATCGCTTTTGAGAAAGCAAAATGGTTATACATCAACACACCGATGAAATACTCGACATCCGAATCCTCACGTTCAGAGTAATCGTTCGCTTCATCTTCAAACCATGTATGCCATACCGCACAGGCTTTTTCTATCTTCTGTTCTTCTTCACTCATAGTCGCACTCCTTTTTGATGATGAGATCATAGCACTTTTTTTCCTACTACCGCTTATTTGACCCAGATCATGTCTATCTGCCATAGTTACTTCAGACCAAAAAAAGATAGCCTATACTAAACAGATGAAGAGAGTCTATGAACTATATAAAGCAGACAGGCCCAGAGAGAAGCTTCTTAAAAAAGGGGCAAAAGCACTCAAAGACTTTGA
>JAUWRZ010000280.1 GCA_030610325.1 Sulfurimonadaceae bacterium
AGAAAAGGAGAGATACGGCGATGTCTATCAGAGCTGAGTTCAAAGAAGAGAGTATTGCCTTCTTGTACAATAAGTCCGACTTTCTCATCCCACATCCAGACTTCTACCGAGTCCATCTCTATTCCTTATCTTCGATCATTGAGTAATTGTACCATAAATAATAATATATTGTTTCTTTATAGCACTATTTATGAACCATTAAACAATATTTAATTAATAAAATCAGTTGTCAATACTAAAACCTCTCTGGTCTATCTCCGCCGCAAGCGACGGGGTATTAGGCAACTGCTCAACACCCGATCTACTATCTAATCTTAACAGGTATAAGCATCATGAATTTCACACTCACAAAGTCTCGACCCGAGGGTCGGGGAATAGTTCCCGAAAAGATTTAAGTTTAAACGCATAATTTATACATAATATGAGCTCATAATAAGAATCATGGATATAAGATGATATTGTTTAGTTATAAATGCTGTTTTGATATATTCAATAAATGACCCCGCACCTGACGGGTACCCGATTATAATGGTGATGTATGAAAGTAAATGAGTATGACCTGCGTTTTTTCGATAATCTAAATAACGGAGAAGCGATGTTGCAATTGCGCGTAGGTCTGAATGGCGGTATGCCTTTCATCAGTTGCAATCAGAAGACACAAGAGAACATCGGGTTCGATGACAAGGACTTCAAACGTATGTCTGATGGGACTAAAGAGGCCCTAAGGGAGAAGGAAGATGACATCCATGATGTCGAAGACCTCATCTCCATCTATGTACAGCAGATAGGTGTCAGTGTCAAAGAAGACAACTCCTCAAAGCTCAAGAACCAGTTGCGCGTCATCATCAACAAAGAAATCTTTGATACAGACACAGCAAAGACCCTCAAACGTGCGGTGTTGGGCACCTTCTTCTCTCGCTTTGGACTATCTGAAGCAGAGATAGAGAAGGCTGTCGGTTAACATGATCATTGAAGTGGGCACTCTATATGCCACTCCAAATAAAGAGGATGTGGTCTTCAATATCGATCTATCCTCATCACTGTTCTCCCAAAAGGAGCTGATACGCATCACTGCCTCCGAAACAGCAGTCCATGTTGAGTGGAACTCCCTTTATGTGTCACCACTGGGACTTGAGTCGAAGGATCTTGAGAGACTGGGTCTCTGGGTCGCGTATCGGATACAAAAGAACGAGAAGAGGCCACTTATCGAGAGTATAAGCACTCCTGTCGTAGACATCACGTTCGAAAAAGCGGTCTCAAGCGACAATGTCGGCTTGTCCGCCGACGTCAACGTGACACTCTTTCCCGAAGGTGAGGCAGAGATGATCGGCGAGTATTGTCTAGACATGCTGGCTAACAAAAGAGAAAGACGTATCATTGAACATCGTATCAAAGCTCTTAAAGAAGGTGTCCTCAGGAAGTAAGACGACACTAAAGCTATCTGCATGTCCAAGTGGATATGAAGAAGAGTCTGCAGGAGCAGATCGGTTTCGTTGACGCGACGCCTAAATGTGGAAATATGCCTTTTGGAGTCGAGATAGACTTGATACTCCACCCCGTGAACGAGGTGGTTTTACGATTGGCTTTGATAATGCTTTCTTCCCGCGATCCCGGGGAGGGTCTCCTATCACTCTGTCATGGTTGTTAGAAAGTCTTCGATCGCAGCGTGTTGTTCTGGTCTTATGTAGATGGTGTTCTCACACTTGTCGGTCGGACTATGTTCGATCTCAAGGATGATGCCATCTTCTGTCTCATTAATACAGATGTACATCGTCGTCCCCCTACTTAGATCCTCATCTATCAGCATGTCTCTTTTTTGTGTGATATTAGTGTGACAAAGTGGGTATGGTAGCCTTGTCTTTGCTATAGGGTCTGACTCTTTGAGTGTACTGTTTGATGATCCCATGGTCTTCTCTTTCTGTTTTGTCACCGAAGCGCATGCAGAAAGACCCGAAGGTCTTTGGCTTAGGCACCCTTCTTGGAGTGTCTATTGTCAATACTGACAAGTTCGTTGAGCATCGAGAGAGCTTTTGCAGTAGTCTCAATAGCTACGATGTCCATGACTCTTTCGTGCTTCTTAGCAAGTGTGATCAATGTCTTTATCTGCGAATCGTTCAGAAGTCCCTGAAGGATGTCTTCGGGGTTGATGTTGGCAGCCTTCGGCGGTTCGACTTCTTTACCAGTCTCTTTATCGATATAAGTGACTTCACCGGTCTGCTCGTCGACTTTTTCAGTCACACTAAGGTTTTCCGCGTTATCGTCTTCATCGATGTAGAAATAGCTGTTGCGTTCAAACTCTGCTTCGATCTTATCGATCTCAAAGAACTCTTTGAGTTCGGAAGCTTGGGTCGCGGCCTCTTTCAGATTGAAAGGAGAGCCGGTGAACCCGATGGTCCCGAACGAGAACTTGACGTTCTGACCTGCACGGTTCTTGAACTGTTTTCCGATAGCTCGAAAAGTGAGTGGCAGCATGCAGAGGTCATCTCTGAGTAGGGTCTGAAGAGTCGTATACTCGTTGATGACGTAATCCATAGCTACTTCTGATGTGGTACTCCAGGCTACATATTCTGTGGGAGACCAGCCGTATGGGACCATGATCAGCGAAAGTCGCTTTTTGACCATAGACCAACTATCCAGCCGTTCTTGAGTCAACAAGAACTTGCCCTCTCGACCATCGTAGAATGTCCCGGAATGTCCATCGGGCTTTGCGATAAGTGGTTGATCAATACCATCAGATGAGACAAAATAGCTGCCCTTTGGGCCGTTTGTCTTCCCATCCATAGGGAGCTGACAAAACCCTGAATAACTGATCTTGACATTGTTTTCCATCTTCTTGAATGGGAAAAAGAACTGGAGTTCTCGCATCTGTGGCTCAAACCCTGGCATCAATGCCCAGTCACCTGACTTCTCTTTGATATCTTGACATACTCTGAAGTAGTCTGTCTTGGTGCCACGACCTGATTGATTAACGTGACTAAATTTTATTTTTCCTTTACGCATAGTCCAACCTTTGGATGATTATTTTGTTACCTCAGGTTGTAGCATGTCATAAGAATAGGGTGCAGGCGTGTGATATCTACTTTGGACCAGAAGGGATAAGGTGTATTTTCTCATCCTCTTTTGCTGCCCTGAACGGGCCTTCAAGTGCATTGAAACAGTCGATCATGACCTGGAGAGAGGGGCGCTTCTTGGCATATATAGCTGTAACATCTGCAACGGTAGACATCTGTTCATGATTATCACATAGGACGTTGTCTGTGAGGCCGAGGTGCAGTAGTGTGGAGAAGCAGACGACACCAAGTGTCAGTTGATGTTGGGCGGGATGTTCCAGCTCACAGATCTTCTTATATAGCACCTTAAGGAAACCGACCTCATCGTCAAATTGTCGAGGTAGAAGATATTGTCGCATCAGGTCGAACGTCCAGCATGAGAGTAGTGGCATGGTGAGGTTGCTGAAGATGGTCGTTGCCTGCTCAAAGTTCTTGGCATCGACTCGCACAAAGTCGAGGTTGACAAGGTCCTCCTTGATCTCCTCGTATAGCTTCGCGCGAGCTATAGTCTCAAATATGTTCTCTTTATCGATGTTTCCGGCATAGACCATGTGCCCCTCTTGGGCAGAAGAGATAGTCTCAGATGAGTTCGCAAGGGAGAAGGTAATCGGCAGTCTGAGCCTAAAGAGCGACGCGGCTGCTTTCAGTTCTTTTTGCATG
>JAUWRZ010000121.1 GCA_030610325.1 Sulfurimonadaceae bacterium
ACTGCAGACCCTGACGGATATCGATATGTGTCGGACAGACAGTCACACAGCTCTCACAGGTCGTACATTCGGCATTCTCTTCGACTGCCTGAAGGTCCTTCTGTTTAGTGAACTGCTTCTCTTTGTCATCGTTATAGATCTCACCACCACGATGCGGATCATAGATAGCCATGACAGTATCATCATCATACAAGACAGACTGGATACGTGAGTAGGGACAGACATAGATACAAAAGTCCTCTTTCAGGATTATGATGTCGTAGACCAGGAAGGCGACGATACCCAAGATCGTACCGACGATCACCATATGCTCACCCGGGTCCTTCATATACTCAAAGAAGTCTTCCGGTGGGACAAAGTACCAGACAAGGTCAGCTGCGGCGATAAAAGCGAGTGCTGTCCACATAAGAACGGCCACGACCTTTTTGACTTTGTTCTCAGGTTTGGACATATCCGGTTCGTTCTGCTTGTTCTTGATACGCTTACGAAGACCGAGGATCTTTGTCTCTATGAGGTCTCTATAAAGAACACGGAAGATAGTCTGTGGGCACAACCAGCCACAAAAGACACGGCCTCCAAGTACCGTCATACCAAAGATCCCCAGAAAGAGGATCATCAGGATGAACGGCATCAGGTACATCTCCTGCATATCGAACTGGACAAATGCCAGGTGCAGTTTCAGTTTGTCAAAACTGAGTAGGAAAAAATGGTTCCCATTGATGACGATCCATGGTAGGATCAGGGAGATAAAAGTCGCCAACCCAAAAAAATAGTATCGCATGATGCGCCATGGCATCTTCTTCTTTATCACTTCAGCCGCTTTGGCTACTGCTTCACTCATATTATGTTCCTTTTCATGATCAGTTGGTCGTCTCTGGGCATTTGATGGTATCGAGGACTTTAGCCTCACCATCAGCAGGCAGTGCAAGACCTGTACCTTCAGCGACCTCTTTAAGCTCTCTTGACTCTATGTAGTCTTTCAGTGAACTACGGCTCACCTTAAAGATACGAGCCATCTCACTCACACTTTTCTTCTCTTTCAAGTATTTGATTATGTTATCATGATACTGATCAAACTTAGATGAGGACCGGCTTCCTTTCGGACGACCGATCGCTTTACTTGCCTCATTTTCCAACGTCTGCCGTACTTGATCGATCAGGCCCAAGACGACCATCACATCGGTATGGCGGTTAACGACCACCGACTGTTTGACGAAATGGATCTCATTGCCGTTTTTCAACTGACAACTGAACATCTGTACCAGGTCATCGATATGTGAACTCAATACCCACACATCATAGATGATCAATGTACTATCTTTTAAAGAGCGCAGAAAACCTATCGCTGCATTACGCTCTTCGACTTTTTTGTTCTGGGATGTCTGATCGATAAACTCTTTTTCTATTTTAAGACCTTTTTGCTCAATATAATTACTTATCATATTTAGCTGGTCATAAACACCATTGAAATATTTATCAGGACGAATATAGCTGACTACCATGTACGTAAAAACCCTTCCATATCTTTAGTTTCATCGTCATTGTATCTTACTATGGCGCTTAAAGTCAATGTATTTTCTTTTTTTAACGTCATTTGTTGTTATCTTCTTCTCTTCTAGTCATCCAATGGCACAATAATGACAAGCGCATTAGGTTATAATGAGGCGATCTCAAACTCAACCTGCAAGGATATCATCGGACCATGGATGTACTGTTTATAGAGTTTCGTGATCCACTGTTTGGCATCATCGTCTTGTTCATACTGATCTTTATCATCGCTTTTGTCAGCTACTGGTGGGGACGGATAAAGGCGAAAGAGGACCATCGCCATCTTGACGGATTTATCAAACAGTTTCATACGCTCCCTCCCGAAGAGGAGCTTCAGGAGCTCATCGGCAATAGCACTATCTCAGAAAAGTCATGGTTTCTACTCGCACATGCTTATATCCAAAATGGTGATTATGAGAAGAGCATCGAGATCTATCAAGCCGTACTTAAACGCCAGGAAGACCCACTCCGCCGAAGTGACACTATGTTATTACTCGGTAAGACCTATTTTAAAGCCGGTTTTCTCGAGCGCTCCAAAGAGCTGTTCCTAAAGATACTTCAACAGCATCCCCGTACACCACAGGCACTTAATTTCCTGCTGCTTATCTATGAACAGCTCCATGAGTACGACAATGCACTAAACGTACTTGACCCCCTTGATGAGCTCGGAAGTGATGCCAGACTTGACCGTCTCTATCTTGAATGTATCGCCCTTATCCACGATCAAAGCCTGAGCACACAGGAGAAAGCTGCTGCACTGCTTAAGATACACCAGACACATCACACCCTCACCTATCTCATCTTCGAATACCTCTTTAGACATGACACCCAATTGGCATGGCAGCACTTCGATCAGTCACAGGCCGAGCGCCTGAGTGACATCCTCTGGCAACTCGAGCCACAACAGTGTGATTTAGATATAATTTCACAAAATGGCTACCTGAGAGAACTATTTACGGCAAAGGGGGTCACTGACCTTGCCAAAAGCAGTGAGATCTTTGAGTTGGATATGCTTATCAGACTTCGGCACTTTGATGATCCCGGTGCGACGATCACCTATGAGTATCTCTGCCAAAGCTGTAAGAACATACTGCCTTTCTCATTTCATCGATGCCCCAACTGCTATGCGATCGATACGGTAGTAAGTGAACCGATCCTGACCAAGAAGCACAATATAGAAGAGTTCTATTTCCAATAAGGGCCGATGAGCCCAGATGGCAGAGACAAGACAGTGGCTCAAGCACTGCCAAAAAAACAACAGAAGCTATAGTATTAAGGAGAAAATATGGATCACGCTCAACTACTTCAAGAGACCCTTGAGTATACGTTTAAAGATAAGCAGCTCCTTATTGAAGCGCTGACACACAAAAGTTATAAGCAGCCCTACAATAATGAGCGTCTTGAGTTTCTCGGCGACGCAGTCCTTGACCTTGTTGTCGGAGAGTACCTCTTTAGCAGGTTTCCAAACTTCGATGAAGGCAAGCTTTCCAAGCTTCGCGCCTCTTTGGTCAATGAAGAAGGTTTTACCAGGATGGCTCGACATATCAGGCTCGGTGAGTATATCATCCTCTCCAATGCCGAAGAGAACAATGCAGGTAGAGAGAAACCCTCCCTGCTCTCAAATGCCTTTGAAGCAATAATGGGAGCCATCTATCTTGAGTCCGGACTTGACGCGGTACGGATCATCACGATCAAACTGATGGAGAGCATCTACCCGGATATGTCATTAAAGTCTCTCTTTAAAGATCATAAGACGACTCTACAGGAGCTGACTCAGGCACGCTTTGGTGTCACACCGGAGTACCGTCTTACCGGTTCACAGGGACCAGACCATCAAAAAGAGTTTGAAGTCGCAGTCTCTATCGAGGACAAAGAGTATGGCCGGTCTGTAGGTAAAAGTAAGAAGATCGCTCAACAAGAAGCTGCCAAAATAGCCATCGCACGACTTGAGAAGGAGGTCACATGAACCGTTTTGGTATCCGCTTTAGTTTCAGTACCTTTGGCGAATCTCATGGCAAAGCCATCGGATGTATCATAGATGGTGTACCTGCCGGACTAGCTATAGATGAGGATTTCATCCAGAGTGAACTAGACCGAAGAAAGCCCGGTCAGAACCAGTACGCTACCGCACGCAAGGAAGCAGACAAAGTAGAGATACTCAGTGGTATCTTTGAGGGTAAAAGCACCGGGACACCTATTGCCATGGTGATCTTCAATACCAGTCAAAAGAGTAAAGACTACACCAGTATCAAAGACCTCTTTCGCCCCGGTCATGCTGATTTCACCTACTGGCATAAATACGGCATCCGCGATTATCGCGGGGGTGGACGAGCATCAGCCAGAGAGACAGCCGCGCGTGTTGCTGCCGGAGCTGTCGCCAAACTTATGCTTCGTCCACTGGGGATAGATATCCAAAGTGGTATCACTGAGATAGCAGGGATAACCAGTACGACACTTGATTACGACTATGCACCAACGAGTGAGATCTATGCCCTGGACAAAAATACGGAGCAGGCACAAAAAGATGCTATTCTCGAAGCAAAGAACCATCATGACTCTGTCGGCGGTATCGCTCAGGTCAAGATAGAGGGTCTGCCTATCGGTCTTGGTGAGCCACTTTACTATAAACTTGATGCCCTGCTGGCTGAGGCGATGATGGGCATCAATGCCGTCAAAGCAGTCGAGATAGGTGACGGAGCAGCCAGTGCACAGGCCTTCGGTTCGACTAACAACGACCCCATACGCAGTGATGGTTTTGAGAGCAATCACTCCGGCGGTATTCTTGGAGGCATCAGCAATGGTGACACCGTACGTGTGAATGTCTTCTTCAAACCTACCCCTTCGATCTTCAAGAAGCAGCATACCATCACGACAGAGGATGAAGAGGTCGATTTTGAGTTAAAAGGCAGACATGACCCCTGTGTCGCTATCCGTGGTTCTATAGTCGTAGAGTCGATGGCTGCTCTCGTCATCGCTGACCTGCTACTCCTAAACATGGGACGTACTATGGAGGGGGTCACCGGCTACTACAATAAGTAGCCCTCACTCCTCTTTTTTTCCATCTTACTCTCTACGATACACTCTCTATCCACTTTATTCAATTTTTGTCGTTATAATAAATAGATAATATAAAGGGAGACGCTCATGACCTCACGTGTCATCAGAGTCACCCCAAAGCACTATTCATCTTATCCAGGAGTCACTATATGAATGAGAGCCAAAAAAGTTACCTATTAGATACTTCCGTCATCCTTGATGACCCCGCCAACCTTGTAAGACTCGCGCAGAACAATCAAAACATCATCGCCATCACCAACATCGTCTTAGCCGAACTGAACAATAAGAAAGATGATATGCGCTCTGAAGCCGGTTTTCGTGCACGTGAGTTCTTTCGTCTAGCAGATGTCAGCAAAGGTCAGATGCTCACCCATACAGGACTGCCCAAGGGGCTGCAAGAGTGCCATTCGCAGGAGCAGTGCGAGGTCGACAGTTACTATAGACTACAGATCATGTTCGATCCTTCCCTACATGGAGATGAGATAGTCCCGATCGACCTCTACATCATCTTTCGTGAGGACTACCGCATATCGAAAAGTTTTCATGAGCCAAAAGGGCTTAATGATGCGAAGATAGCCGAGATCGCAAAAGATTACGGTCTTACTCTGCTCACCAATGACATCTCATTTAAGATCGCCGCACAAGTACAGCATATCAAATCAGAATCGATCCGTAATGCCAGTGTCGAGAAACCGGAGAACATCGAGTTTGCTCACACTTATACCTACCATGATGACCCGACTATCCCTGAAGAGAACGAGCATCGTGACTTTGAACAGCTCACCTTTATCGAAGAGGCCAAGAGTGCGAATAGTGAGATCTATGAGACGGGTATACAGCGCTACGCCATCAATGTGAACAGTCAGCTTGAGTGGTGCGACTTTGACCGTCGTTTCGGTGAGTTCTTTGATGACACACTGGTACGACCGCTTAATCTCGAACAGAAGTTCTACTTCACCATGCTCACCCATCCGCAAAACTACGTCACTGTAGTAGCCGGTTCAACAGGTTCAGGTAAGACTCTGATGGCACTACAGGCAGGACTTGAACTCGTCAGAGAAGGCATCGTCGAAGGGATCGTCTATGCACGTAACACCGTCACCTCTTCTGACCAGCAGTCTGAACTCGGTTTCCGAAAAGGTGATGAGGACCAGAAGTTAGGTTACTTTATGTACCCACTCTACTCTGCTATCAACTTCACCATCGAGCATCAGAACAAACACTCCATCGAATCCCGGGTCGAATACACTGGTAATATAAATTCACCAAAACGTGAGAACGCGACTGAGCTTTTCATGGTCAACAACAACATCGAAGTGATGGATATCGCCCATATACGCGGGACGACCATATCTCGTAAGTTCGTCATCATCGATGAAGCCCAGAACATGACCGCAGCGACTATGAAGCTCATAGGGACAAGGATGGGTGAAGAGACACGCCTTGTCATCATGGGTGACCCACAGCAGATAGACCACCCATTCCTCTCAAGACGGCGAAATGCACTGGTCTCACTTCTCAACAAAGCACTGCATAATGACTTTATAGCAGGGATCCATCTCCGTCATACCATACGCAGCGAGATCGCTAACTGGTTTGACAAAAATCTATAAGGAGCGTGCATGAGACTATCTGTTCTCTTTCTATCTTTGACTACCCTGTTCATCTTCTCAGGATGTGGTGAAGGCCAAAGCAGGCCTTACATCACCGGTCAAAAACCAGTGTCGAGTTACGGTCCGAGAGTGATCTCCAACGAAAGCAATAACAAGGTAAAGATCGCCTCGATCGAAGCAGAGAACAAAAAAGAGCTGGCACAACTTAACAAAGAGATCGCCGAACTCAATGCCAAACGTGACCTCACTATAAACAGCTCTCAGCAGGAGACAAAACGTTTTGAGGTCGGTACCCATAAAGAGATCGAGTTTAACAAACAAGATGCTTTGGGGAAAAAAGAGGAGTACCAATACACACTGTACAAGAACTTCATGATCCTTGGCGGGCT
>JAUWRZ010000307.1 GCA_030610325.1 Sulfurimonadaceae bacterium
AGTCAACACTGACGATAGAACGGCAGCAGCTGCAGATCGACAACTCTGAGATAAACCTTGAGCAAAAACGTGAGCAGTATCTTAACGGGCAGCTTGATTCGGGCTTTTTGAACAATGCGATCATAGAGAAGAACGTCGTCACGCAGTCACTGTATGATCTTGAGACCAACAGAGAGCGCCTCGTCTCCAAGTTTGAGAGCATCAGTGATCTGGATCATAAAGAGGCGAAGATACCGCATCTGAGCTTTTTGGATGAGCAGCAATTCTTAGAGAACAATATAGACATAGACCTTATCAGCAGCCAGAGCGAGAGAGATCGTCATAATAAAAACACGACCTTGGCAAAATACCTGCCGCAGTTAAGCGTTCAGGCCAGTTATAACTGGCAGAAGAACGAGTCAGTCTTCTTTATCAACGGAGCGCCTCAGAACGCCTCCTCTCCTGAGACGGATTACTATCGTTATGGAGTGAGTCTATCGATGCCGCTGGATATCAACAGTATTAACGACTATGAGGCAGCTCGTATCAGTTACCTCAAGTCACTGGTCCAGATCGATGATAAGAAGAGTGAGCTTAAATCCCTATACGATCAGGTGATACAGAACCTTACGAACTTTGACAAGAAGATCATGCTCTCAGATGAGAACCGTGAACTCTATGCGACACTGCTGGCTGAGACACAAGAGCTATTTGCAGCAGGTTATAAGACCAGCTACGACGTGGCGACCCTTAAGAATTCGGAGAAGATAGAAGTGATAAACAAAAAGATCTATGAGATCGACAAGCAGCTTGAACTGCTGGGTCTTTATGAGAAGTTGACCGATGACGTTTAGTGACTATATGGGTGACTGGCTCTATGGGGACAATGGTTACTACAGTACCTATAAGACGATCGGAAAAACGGGTGATTTCTACACAGCGGTAAGCACGTCAAAGTTTTTTGGCGGTACGGTAGGCAAACATATCATCTCCTTGATAGATGAGGGTTTCTTGCCTGAAGACAGTGTCATCTGTGAGATTGGAGCCCATCACGGCTATTTCCTCGCAGACATGATAGAGTTCATCTATACACTTCGTCCGGAACTGCTGCAGACCCTGCAGTTTTCCATCGTCGAACGCTTTGATGAGCTTCAAGAGCAGCAGCGTGCTTACCTCTTTGACTCCTTCGGGGATGCGGTCAAGCTTACTCACTACTATTCACTTGATGAGATGGATGTCCCCAACGCCTTCTTCATCGCCAATGAGATCTTTGATGCCTTCCCCTGTGAACTTTTTTACAAAGGAAAGACAGCGAGGATGGAGGGTGATAAGATCGAGTTCGATGTCGATGATGCCTGGGTCACTGCCAAAGCACAGAAGTATCATAAAGACCGGGGTGAGATCGCGGTAGGCTATGAGGCGTTTGCTACCGAGATGGCAAAAGCGGCGGACAGATTTGAGTTTATGAGTTTTGATTATGGTGAGATGCAGGCGCGGCCTGATTTTTCCATCCGTGTCTATCAGGAGCATGAAGTCCTGCCACTCTTTGATGAGAAGCTTGACCGCCATAAGGCTTTTGGAAAGTCTGATATCACCTATGATGTCACTTTCGCACATGTCAAAGATGCTTTTGAAGAGACCGGTGTCATCAAGTTCATCGAGCTAAAAGCACAGATGACGGCTCTCATAGACATGGGACTTTTGGACCTGCTGGAGATGCTGCAGAAGAACGTCGAAGAGAAGGTCTATAAACAGGAACTTGAGAAGGCAAAGATGCTTATCATGCCCGATATGCTCGGTGAGCGCTTCAAGATGATACGGTTTAGAAAATAGCGGTATCACTTTTGCCGCTTGTAGCAGACTGCTTTAAGCGGTACTGCTACACCTCTCCATGTGATCTTACTCTTTAAGATCAGACTCCCAATATTAGGCAATCCCCATTAAAGAGTAGTGATGCTTTAGAAAAGTAAAAAAAGTATGCTATGATTCACAAGAACTAACCCTTAACACCTTTCCCCCATATGTGTTGAGATACTCCCAGACAAAAGAGCATGATATGTATTTTTACGAAGATGGACGAGATATTACGAATACGCAAAGAGTCGGTAAAAAAAGCATGGGAGAGATGGTCCTTGCCTCTTTTTTCCTGCAGTTTAGCCTTTTATTTATCTTCGCTTTACCTCTACTGGCTGCCGAAGTAGCTTCTGATACTCCCTCTGCACTCAGTACTGAAGACCCTTCTGTATCACCGGAGCAGCTTCACCTGATGGTCAGACATATGACCAGTGAGGAACTTTTTATAGAAGCCGACGGATGGTTGGGACAGCTCAAAGAGGCTGCCAGGAAGGTCTATCAGGTCAAGCTTGCTGTTGAGCAGAAAAATGCTGAGATCGATATGCTCAAAGAGCTTGACAATAACCAGACAGCAATACAGGAGAGAGAGCAGGCCAAAGAGAAGCTTATGACACTCAAAGAGGAGAAGACAGCACTTCTTGAAGAGCTGATACAAGTGCGTCAGGCAAGAGAGGAGAGTGTAGACCGACTTGATACTGTCTTGAAGAACATCAATGAGAAGATCGGCAGTGACGAGAACGGTAAAGAGCTGGCAGAGGTACTTCCGTACCGCCGTTATATTGACACGGTAGGTGGTATCACGCTGGAAGTGACGGATGCAAAGACTGCCTGGATGAGTGTTTTCGGATGGATGATGTCTGAAGACGGGGGTCTTCAATGGCTGATCAATATCGCAAAGTTCATCGCCATACTGTTGACAGCCAGCTTTGTCAGTAGAGTGCTGAGTAAAGGAGCCAGAAGAGCACTGGCACTCTCTCCAAGCAACTCACAGCTGTTAAATGATTTCATAGCCAATATCATCCATAAAGTCGTGATGCTTATCGGTATACTTGTCGCACTCGCAGCGCTGGAGGTCAATGTCGGGCCGATCATGGCCATGGTCGGTGCTGCCGGTTTCGTGGTCGCATTCGCACTTCAGGGCACCCTCAGTAACTTTGCCAGTGGATTGATGATCATGCTCTACCGTCCTTATGATATCGGTGATGTCGTAGATGTTGCCGGTATCATTGGGACTGTCCAGTCGATGACACTGGTGTCTACAAGCATCATGACCGCAGACAACAGACTGATGATCGTCCCTAACAACTCCATCTGGGGCAATATCATCACCAACGTGACCCATAGTGATGAACGACGTGTCGATCTGACTTTTGGCATTGGTTATGATGACGATATAGAGCAGGCTCAAAAAGTGATGGAGCAGATACTCGTAGAGCATCCACTGGTGCTGCAAACACCTGCACCGACGATCAAAGTACATGAGCTGGCAGACTCATCTGTCAACTTCATCTGTCGTCCATGGGTGAAGACACCTGATTACTGGACTGTCTATTGGGAGGTGACCCGCAGTGTGAAAGAGCGCTTTGATGCAGAGGGTATCTCTATTCCTTATCCTCAGAGTGATGTCCATCTTATCCCCGAGAGTGCATCGATAGAAGAGACAAAGAGCAGTAATA
>JAUWRZ010000133.1 GCA_030610325.1 Sulfurimonadaceae bacterium
CGTAGAGCGTGGCGGATACAGTGCTGCCATGCAGGTAAGTCTGGCCGGTATAGTCTACAACTTTATCCTTGCCGCCATTGCCGCGTCACTGCTGCTGGCACTGCCTGAACCTACCGAAGCGACCGGCCTTCTGGCTCTCTTCTTTTATATCTTTGTCATCAAGCTTCTCTTGGTGAATGTCGTACTCGCCGTCTTCAACCTGCTGCCTATTCCGCAGTTTGACGGTGCACACTTCATCATGTACCTTAGTATGCAACTGAGACAAAATGCCATCGCTGAGTTCTTTTTCAAAATGGAACAACGCGGCTATGGTATGATTATAGTCATCATCATCCTGGTCACACCGATAAAAGACTATGTACTCATAATGCCGGTACAGGCGATCTTAAAACTACTACTATCTTAAGGAGACTAAATGCGATTTTATATAGGTACTGACCACGCGGGAATAGACCTCAAAGATGCCACCGTTGCTATGCTACGAGCCAAAGGGCATGAGGTCGAAGACCTCGGTCCCTATAACAAAGACCGTGTCGACTACCCTGACTACGCTGTCAAGGTGTGTGAGAGTGTCCTCGCCAATGCTGGCACGCAGGGTATCCTGATCTGCGGTTCAGGTATCGGTATGAGTATGTCGGCAAACCGTTTCCACGGTATTCGCGCTGCACTCTGTCATGATGCCTATACAGCGCAGATGGCCAGAAACCACAATGACGCCAATCTCCTCTGCTTCGGCGAGCGTGTCGTCGGACAGGGCGTTGCTGAATCGATCGTCGACAGCTGGATAGCCAGTAGCTTCGAAGGTGGACGTCACTGCGGACGTGTCGATAAGATCGAAGCTATCGAGGGGTAGATGATGTTTCTTGAATGGTCACTGCTCACTATCATCTCGATGATCGCCATCTTTCTCTTTGTAAAGATGTATTACTTTAAAAGTATCACCTTTAAAGAGCACAAGAGCAACGAACTGATGAAGCTGACACTTCAAGAAGCCGAGGTACTCATACGAAAGTACCAGATCCAACTCCAGCGTGCACTCGGAAACATCGATATCCTCAGCGATGAGCTGAACAAGCTTCGCTCAGAGATGAAGACATTGAAAAGCCGTGCTTCACAGCATCGCTTTGAGACCGAAAAACTAAATAACAAGATAAAAGAACTCGAAGGGCGCATCGACGCCCTCTTATAATGGATGACCATCATGACATTGACACCAGAAGAGAAAAAGATACTCAACAGCGCTATTCGCGACATCCCTGACTTCCCCAAACCGGGGATCGTCTTTAAAGACATCTCTACACTGCTCAACGACGCAGAAGCCTACGGAGTGCTGATGGATCATCTGCATAAGCGCTATAAAGAGTATGACCTTGATTTCATAGCAGGGATAGACGCGCGTGGTTTTATCTTTGGAGCCGCACTTGCACAGATGCTCGGTATCGGTTTCGTCCCGATCCGAAAACAGGGAAAACTCCCCTACACTACAGTCGCCGAGAAGTATGCTCTGGAGTATGGTGTAGATGAGGTCGAGATCCATATCGATGCCTTCCGTGGTGTCTATAAAGCAAAAGTACTGCTTATCGATGACCTTGTCGCTACCGGCGGGACAGCCTTCGCCGCTGCCAATCTCATAGATAAGTCAGGCGGCGACTGTGTCGAAGCCTGTTTTATCCTCGGACTTGACTTTCTCGAGGGCCAAAAGAAGCTACAGAGTGTCACGGATGTCTATACTGTCATAGGAGTGGATTGATGTATATCCCTGAAGCCTCCAAGTTCGATCCTGACACAAACGGCCACTTCGACATCTTCGGTGGACGTTATGTCCCCGAGACGCTTATGCCTGCCCTGCTCGAGTTGAACGAAGCCTATGAGAAGATCCGTTTTGATGAGGATTTCTGGAATGATGTCCACTACTATCTAAAAGACTATGTAGGACGCCCTTCACCTCTCTACTACGCTGCAAACATCTCTGAGGAGCTTGGTGCCAAGGTATACTTCAAACGCGAGGACCTAAACCATACCGGAGCGCATAAAGTCAACAATGTCATCGCACAGGGACTGATAGCACAGCGTCTAGGTAAGAAAAAAGTCATCGCTGAGACCGGAGCTGGACAACACGGTGTAGCCACCGCTACCATCGCCGCCCTGCTCGGCCTGGAGTGTGAGATCTTCATGGGAGCCAAAGATGTAGCACGGCAGGAGCTCAATGTCTTTCGTATGAAGCTACTCGGTGCCAAAGTACATTCGGTCGAGAGCGGGAGCAGGACTCTAAAAGATGCTATGAACGATGCCATCCGCCACTGGGTCACCAATGCACGAGATACCTACTACATCATCGGTACCGTAGCCGGGCCACATCCCTACCCGATGATGGTACGTGACTTACAGGCGATCATCGGCTGGGAAGCACGCCAGCAGATCTTAGAGAAAGAGGATCGGCTACCAGATCAGGTCATCGCCTGTATTGGTGGCGGTTCAAACGCTATCGGGATGTTTCAGCACTTTCTTGAAGACAGTGAGGTCGAGTGTATTGGCATAGAAGCCGGGGGTCTAGGTCTGCATACCGACAAACATGGTGCATCACTGGAGAAAGGACGTCCAGGTGTCCTGCATGGACAGATGAGCTATCTTCTGCAAGACGATGATGGACAGATCCTTGAGGCACACTCTATCTCAGCAGGCTTGGACTATCCTGGCATCGGACCTGAACACGCCTTTCATAAAGACAAGGGTACAGTCAGTTATGACTCTATTACTGATGATGAAGCACTCGAGGCCTTTGTCTGGCTCTCTCAAAAAGAGGGGATCATCCCGGCATTTGAGAGTTCCCATGCTGTCGCTTATCTAAAAAAGATAAAAGATATCAAAGACAAACTGATCGTCGTCAACCTCTCCGGTCGTGGTGATAAAGATATGATCCAGGCCAAGGACATACTGAACTTCGACTAAGATCGATCCACTTCTCACCCCTTTCCTATAAGACCATAGAAAAAAAGTATGGTCTAAGATAAAGGACAATTCGATTATGATGTTGGTTGTCAATATTAATAAAAATCATCGGAGCGATACCCATGCATATCAAACTACAAGATAAACTACTTTCTACCATAGATGCTGAACTGACCATCACCTTCCTTACTAAAGATGCCCTGGAGGAGCATGCTCACAGTGAGATCCTTAAACGAGCCGGTTTCAAGGCCGATCAAGACCAGATCTGTACTCTGCATGAGCACGGTATCCTTGTCTGTGGTATAGAGAAGTACGGTAGTGACTATCTACGTAGCGCTGCTGCATCTGTCGCAAAAGCACTTGGTGGCTTTAAGTACAAAAGTGCAAAGACCATGCAGTATTTTCTGAAGAACTGTGAGCCAATGATCGAAGGCTTCATGCTGGGTTCTTACCGTTTTGACACCTACCGCTCAGAACCAAAGAAAAGCTCTTTTGAGACACTCTATCTCTCCTCTGAGAACTTCAATGATGAGACTATCGAGATAGCTGATCTCGAAGATGCTGTGAATGCTGCGACGATCATAGCTACTGCGACTAACTTCACCCGTGATCTTGTCAATACCACACCACAGGACATGACACCACAGGGACTCAGTATCGTAGCACAGGACCTTGCAGATGAGAACGCACTTGAGTGTACCATCCTTGATGAGCATGCCCTTGAAGAGGAGCGGATGAATGCGATGCTGAGTGTTGGTAGAGCCTCTGTCCATAAGCCTCGTCTCATCCATCTCGCCTACAAGCCAAAAGAGCCAAAAGCCGTTGTCTCACTTGTTGGAAAAGGGGTCACATATGATAGCGGCGGACTTAGCCTTAAGCCCGCGACATCGATGGTCACGATGAAGATGGACAAAGCAGGTGCCTGCGCGGTACTTGGTATGGTAAAAGCCGTCAGCGAACTCAAACTGCCTATAGAGGTCCACGGATTTATTGGCGCGGTAGAGAACATGGTCGATGGCAACGCCTATAAACCTGATGATGTCCTCACTGCCAGAAACGGTAAGACCATCGAAGTACGTAATACTGATGCCGAAGGCCGTCTCGTCCTTGCTGATGTACTTAGTTATGCCCAGGACATGGTCGAGGCAGACCATCTTTTTGACTTTGCGACACTGACCGGTGCCTGCATGGTAGCACTCGGGCCCTTCACTACCGGGATGATGGGGAACAGCAATCACCTCAAACACAAGTTCCAAAAAGGGAGTGCAAGAAGTGGCGAGCTCATAGGGTCCCTGCCATTTAACGACCACCTCAGAAAGTTCATAAAAAGTGAGGTCGCCGATATCAGCAACATCGGATCAAGACCTTACGGTGGAGCCATAACCGCAGGACTTTTCCTGGATGAGTTCATCACGGAACCGATGAAGAGCAAGTGGCTGCATTTCGATATTGCCGGTCCAGCCTATACAGAGACTCCTTGGGACTGTAATCCTCATGGCGGTACCGGTGCCGGTGTCCGCATGGGTGTAAGGTACATCCAGTCATTAGCAGACTAATACAGCTTTCAACACAGGGGCAGGTTAGCCCCTTCCTCTTAGACTACATTGAAAAATAGCTACAGACCATCAAAAATAAAACACTTTTACACAAATCACTAAGATCTTTGTGATATCCGTCGATATGATCTTAGAGCACTTCTAAAGATACTGGATATCATCAGCATCTTCGAAGGTGCTCTTATTTATAAGGAGTCTGATGTGTTAACCGATAAAGAGATAAAAGAGGGGTTTCACCACTATTTTGAGATCACCGTAGCCAATACCCCCCAACTACTTGATGAGGTCTTTAGCATACGTTACCAGGTCTACAGCGAAGAGATGGGATTTGAACCTGAGAACAGTGAGCACATCGAACATGATGACTATGATGATAATGCGATCCATATACTGATAAAATATCTGCCGACCTCCAGTTATATCGGGACGATCCGTATGATACTCAATGATGCAGAGCATGCTGATTTTGTCTTTCCAATGGAAGAGCACTGCCCTACCATGGACCGCTCACTCTTTGATATTGAAAAAGTGAGCCGACAACAGATAGGTGAGATATCACGCGTAGCCGTGGTCCAGAACTTCCGTCGCCGGAAAGAGGATGCCATCGGTCTGGCCGGAGCCGTCATCCTTGAAGACGATGAGCGCTATCATCGTACCCTCTCTTATGTCCCACTCAGTCTCTATTTTGCCTCTTACGTCATCGCAGAGTGGCAGCATCTCACATACACCATAGCGATATCTGAACCCAAACTGATGCGTCATATCGGTTTTACCGGTATCAAAGCAAGTCAGTTTGGTGCCACTTTTGAGTTTAAAGGCGAGCGGGCACCTTATTACTTCTCAAAAGAGAACATAGATATCAACCCAAAGTTCAAACCTTTATATGATGTGGTACAAAACAGCCTGCAAGAGAGTTATCAAAACTATATGCATGGAGCAGCGTGATGAGATTTGAGTATGAAAAAGCATTTTCACGAAACATAGGATGGGTGACTGATGATGAGTTACAGGTACTGCGCACCAAGAAAATCGCCATTGCCGGACTTGGTGGTGTAGGTGGTGCCTACCTCATAACCCTTGTACGTCTGGGAGTCAGTCGGTTTCATATTGCCGATATGGATGACTTTGATCTGGTCAACTTCAACCGCCAGATCGGAGCTTCGATGTCTACTATCGGAAAGAGTAAGTCCGGTACACTAAAAGAGATAGCATTGGATATCAATCCTGAACTGGAGATCAAGGTCTTCGAAGAAGGGGTGAACAGTGAGAATGTGGCAGAGTTCTTTGATGGTGCGGATATCTACATAGACAGTCTTGACTTCTTCGTACTTCCCATACGCAGGATGGTCTTAGGCTACTGTCATGAGCACAAGATACCTGCCATCGGAGCAGCACCACTCGGGATGGGCACCGCTATGCTTAACTTTCTGCCGGGAGGGATGAGCTTTGAGGAGTACTTTAGATTTGAGGGCCAGAGTGAGCAGGAGCAGTACATCCGTTTTCTCGTCGGCATGTCACCAAAGATGTTGCAGACAGACTATCTGGTCGAGCCCAAAGGGGTGGACTTTGAGAACCATAAAGTCCCTTCCACTCCTATGACCATCGACATCAGTGCAGGCGTCATAGCGACACAGGCACTAAAGATACTCCTTAAACGCGGTCATGTACTCAGTGCACCATGGAGTATGCAGTTTGACGCCTATAAGAACAAGATGGTGAAGATATGGCGCCC
>JAUWRZ010000309.1 GCA_030610325.1 Sulfurimonadaceae bacterium
ATATTCGTCTCGACCGTAAATGGTAAAGAGGATGCCGAAGCCTGGGGTGAGACACGACTGCGTATAGGTGAGCACTATCTGTATCTTCATGATATCGCTACGGTCAATATCCATCATCCTGAAGATGGTGTACTCTCATCTTTTAATGGTAAGAGGACATTGACCCTCAAGCTCTTAAAAGATAAGCGTGCCGACGCATTTAGCTTGTCTCAACAGTTACAGGAGAAGACCAAAGGCTATGTCAGAGAGTATCAGGATATTGAGTTTGAGCTGTTTCATGATACCTCTGTCCCCGTAAAGGAGCGCCTGGATGTCATCATCTCCAATCTGACTTTAGGGCTCATACTGATCTTTTTCACGATGTACCTCCTTATTAACCGGCAAACAGCTATCGTTGTGACGATGGGAGTACCGTTTGCTTTTATCATAGGTCTGATATTTATCTACCATATGGGCTATTCACTTAACCTGGTCTCACTGATCGGTGCCATCTTGGTCGTGGGAATAGCGGTCGATGATGCGGTTGTCGTATCGGAAAACATCCAGCGCCATATTGATGAAGGGATGGAGCCCTATGATGCAGCGATGACTGGTACCAAAGAGATGATACTGCCGGTGACTTTGGCGACTTTGACTACGGTGGCTGCATTTCTCCCGATGTTTATGTTAAGTGGTGAGACCATGCGCTTTATCCAGTTGATCCCGGTCGTTGTCATCCTTGTCCTGTTTGGTTCACTGCTTGAAAGCTTTCTCTTCTTACCCCTGCATGCCAAGACTTTTTTAAAGAGAGGAAGTCCTTCTCGTGACTGGAGTCGGATGTCAGATCATTACGAGCGGCTACTTCATCTGATGCTTAGTCTCAAGAAGAGAACACTGCTTTTTTTCTTTATTGTCCTGCCTATGATGACATTCGCGCTCTATCAGGCACAGCATTTTCAGTTTTTCCCCAAGTATGATACAGATACGATCTATATTACCGGAAAACTAAATGTCAATACCTCACTTGCATCAAATTATGAGATCGCACAGGAGATCACAGCGGAGATATTAAGATATAAAGAGGACCTCTCTATTAAAAATATCTGGCAGATCAATGGTTTTCGTAGAGACCTTGCCGGAGGTTGGGTCGATGGGAGCAATATGTTCTATCATACCATCACGCTTGAAGAGATGGTCGATACCAATTTTGTGAACAGCTATATCGATCCGATCTTAGATCTCTCTTTTGAGTTTGATGATCCGAAGAAAATACGTAGCCTTTTCTCTTATGAGATAGAGGAGAAGTTACGTGAGATCGTACAAAAGTACAAGGATAAGTACCACTTTGACGAGTTGGGTGTCATGTCACAAAATATCGGACTTATAAGTACAGATATAGATATAGATCTGCATGGTGCCACTGTTGAAAAGATAGAAAGTGCCGTGAAAGTACTAAGTTCCCGTCTTGAACGTATTGATGATGTGACAGAGGTGGTCGATGGTCTGAACTATGGAAAGAGTGAATACAAGATAGGGATAAACAGCTATGGAGAGCAGCTTGGTCTGAGTGAAGGCTATGTCGCGTCGACCTTAAGCAGTTATTTTCTTGGTAATCGAAAAGCTATGACTTTTGATGATGAGGGCACCATAGAGATCACAACACTCTTTAGTGATAAGGATGATCTAAATAGACTGACAGACTTTGAGCTTCCCTTAGATGATGGTCGTTTTATCAAGCTTGATGAAGTGGTGTATATTATCAAGAGCAGGGATGATGAGGTGATGCTTAAAAGTGATGGTAATATCGTCAAGACCGTACGTGCCAATATAGATAAAGCCCACATCACTGCTTCTGAAGTCCTGGTAGGATTGGCATCGACCATAAAAGAGATAGAAACCAATGGAGTCACTGTCGAGATCCATGGTGAACAGGAGCAGAGTGAACGACTTAGAGATGATATGATACATGCCATAGGGATGGCACTGTTCTTGATGATCATCTTGTTACTGATCATCTTTCCAAAGATCAAATATGCTTTGATGGTCCTTTCGGTGATACCTTTGTCGATCTTTGGAGCACTTTTGGGCCATCTTATCATGGATGTGCACATCACGATGCCATCGATCATCGGGATGATGGGACTTGCCGGGGTCGTGATCAATGACGGGATCATTATGCTCGATTTTCTGCATGGGACGCATGATACAAAAGCCTTTTATAAAAGAGCGAAACAGCGTATGCGACCGATCATCATCACCTCCATCACGACTTTTATCGGTCTCTCTACTTTGATCTTCTTTGCGACCGGTCAGGCAATGGTCATGCAGCCACTGGCTATTGCACTCGGATTTGGACTGTTGTGGGGAACTATTATAAACCTGCTGTATCTTCCCACACTCTACGCGATGGTAAACAAGATCGATCCTGATGGACAAAAATAGGATAAGCCGGTACCGTTAAAAGTCCTTTTTCGAGTCATCTGAAGATCATCGGGTCAAAATCAATACTTTGTTTATCAATACCGAGTATACTGTCACCTTATTAATGCGATAGGGTATGTATGAACACATTGATAGCTTTTTTCCTGAAAAACACCCATCTAAACCATATTTTGCTTCTCTTCTTACTGGTAAGCGGTATCTACTCCTATATCAACATCCCCAAAGAGCTCTTTCCGGATATGATGCTTAACAAGATCACCATCGGTGGAGGTTACGCGGGGAGTAGTGCTACTACGCTCGATAAGATGGCTGTGCGTGATATCGAAGACGATGTCGGCTCAGTCACAGGTGTGAGTGATATCGACAGTGTTATCACTCCGGGTATCTTTGGGATCATACTCACACTGGATGAGGATGCACAGGCTGATCGTGTGCTCGACAAAGTAAAAGACTCTATAGCGAATGTCCGTCAATACCTTCCTGCAGATATGAACGAGCCGATCGCAAGACTGCTCGATCATAATCGTGATCTTATTCAGCTTGCTATCTCATCAGATACAGTCGGTTTTGATGAACTGCTTAAAGAGGCAAAGACGATACGTAGTCAGATCTTGAAGCTGCCACATATCAGTGAAGTCGTGATCTTTGGGGATTCAGATAAAAAGATAGAGATAAAGATCGATTCTGAGGCACTTAAAGCGTATAATCTCAATGCGTCGGATGTCATCAGTACCATTCGCCAGCTCTCTTATACTTTTCCTATCGGTAACATCGATGATAAAGACAGCTTTGTCTTTGTCTCCACAGTCAATGGTAAAGAAGATGTGGATGGATGGGAACAGACATTGCTGCATCTCGGTGGACACTATATCTATCTCAAGGATATTGCAACGATCAAGATCTATCATCCTGAGGATGTGACACTCGTATCCTATGGAGGTAAAAAGTCAATAACGCTAAGTATTTCAAAAGATATGACCGGTGACAGTTTCAAACTCTCCAAGCTACTGCATGAAAAGACAAAAGGGTATGACCAACAATACAGAGAGATCGATTTTGAGCTTTATCACGATACTTC
>JAUWRZ010000135.1 GCA_030610325.1 Sulfurimonadaceae bacterium
CAATAAAGGGGAAGAGACCTGCCATGTAAGTGGTCGGGAGATGGATATTGAGGGAATATTGGAACCCGTAAACTGTTTAAAAGAGAGCGATGAGTATATCAAGACCCACATCAGTGCATGATCCGGTCAGGCAGATCTCCGGCTTTTAGCTGGCTTAGATACATCTGCTTATAGTGATGAAGATCGACACATCTTAAGTGATCTGAGCCTTCCCTTGGTAATGTCAATCGAATCCTAACGCTAACTATTTATGACAGATCCAACGACTTTATACTCTATCGATGAGAGCACTAAAGTCTAACATCCTTCAGTCGCAGAGAATTGGTGATGACTGATACCGAACTAAGGCTCATCGCAGCAGCGGCGATGACAGGTGAGAGTAGGATCCCGAAGAACGGGTAGAGCAGACCGGCGGCGATGGGTATGCCTGCGCTGTTGTAGATAAAAGCGAAAAAGAGGTTCTGCCTTATATTTCGCATCGTGGCTTGGCTGAGTCTGCGTACTTTTATGATGCCAAGCAGATCTCCTTTTATGAGTGTGATACCGGCACTCTCAATAGCTACATCGGTACCAGTCCCCATCGCGATACCGACATCTGCCTGTGCCAGAGCAGGAGCATCATTGATGCCATCACCAGCCATGGCGACTATCATGCTATGCTCTTGCAGGTACTGGACTACTTCTGCTTTTTCATCAGGCAAGATATCAGCATAGACCTCTGTGATACCTAGCTTCTTTGCGACCGCGTCAGCTGTTTTCTCGTTGTCACCGCTTAACATCACTACATGGATACCTTCTGCTTTAAGTGCTCTCAAGGCTTCGGCTGAAGTGGCTTTGAGAGGGTCTTCTATCCCTAAGATACCAGCCAACTCACCATCGATCGCCAGAAAGACCACGCTCTTTCCTTCTGATCGAAGTCTATCAGCTTCGTCGATGAGGGCGACTGTAGAGATGCTATGGTCTTTGAGGAACTCCTCACTTCCCAACAGGGTCTTTTTAGCATCGACTATACCTTTTATTCCCCTGCCTGTGATGGCTTCGAAACCTTCTACTGTGACAAGTGGTATGTCTGCCTCTTTGGCTTTAGTGATAACAGCCTCAGCCAGAGGATGCTCACTGGCCTGCTCCAGACTGGCGGCGAACTGAAGTGCCCTCTCTTCATCAAAAGCATCGAGTACGGTAAATGTCGTGACTGTCGGTCTGCCTTCTGTCAATGTCCCGGTCTTATCTACGACCAGTGTCGTCACTTTCTCCATTGTCTCAAGCGTCTGGGCATCTTTTATCAAGACACCGGCTGTCGCGCCTCGCCCAGTACCTACCATGATAGAGATAGGTGTTGCCAGGCCCAGAGCGCAGGGACAGGCGATGATCAAGACTGCGACGGCAGATACGACAGCATAAGCCAGACGGGGTTCAGGTCCCCAAAGCCACCATCCTAAAAAGGCGAGCAGTGCAGAGAGGATGACAGCGGGTACAAAATAGCCTGACACCGTATCGACAAGCTTTTGGATCGGTGCACGCGAACGCTGTGCATCAGCGACCATCTGTACGATCTGAGCCAGCATGGTATCGCTACCGATGCGGTTCGCACGCATCAGTAGTGTTCCATTTTTGTTGAGGGTCGCACCGATCAGTGTGTCATCGACTTTTTTGGAGATAAGAACTGCCTCTCCCGTGATCATTGATTCGTCGATGTTGCTTTGCCCCTGGACTACGACACCATCAGTAGGTATCTTCTCACCGGGTTTGATCCGTAGCAGGTCACCTACCTCAATAGACTCAAGATCGACAGCTTCTTCATTCCCACTCTCATCGACACGATGTGCCTGTTTTGGTGAGAGATCGAGTAGGGTTCTGATCGCACTGTTGGTCTTGCTTCGTGCTTTGAGTTCGAGTACTTGCCCCAGTAGTACTAAGGTCGTGATCATCGCAGCGGCTTCGAAATAGACATGTACGAGTCCTGCTTCTGTCTGCATCAGTGGTGGAAAGAGCGCTGGAGTCAGCAGTGCGACCATACTGTAGAGCCATGCAGTCCCGACACCGATGGATATGAGCGTAAACATATTTGGATTCCATGTCGCCACTGACTTCCAACCGCGAACAAAGAAGGGCCATCCGCCCCAAAGGACTACCGGTGTAGCAAGTACGAACTCAAACCATTGGATACTCGACATGGAGATGCTTTCCGGTAGATGGCCAGGGAGAAGATCGCTGAACATGGCGACGATAAACACAGGGAGTGACAAGATGACACTGACCCAGAAGCGTCGGCTCATATTGTCAAGCTCATCGCTGTTCTCGATGGCCTCTACAGTCGTAGGCTCCAGTGCCATACCGCACTTTGGACAGCTTCCGGGATGGTCTTGGTGGATCTCGGGATGCATAGGACAGGTGTAGAGAGCCTGGCCAACATCACAACTCTTATCTTCACAAGAGATATCTTTCGGTTCTTGAGAGAGATAGGACTCAGGATGAAATATGAACTCGTGTTGACATGATTCGGAGCAAAAATAGTAGTCCTCGCTATCGTGTCTGGTCTGAAACGTAGTGGAATCATCGATATCCATCCCACATACAAGGTCTTTAACGGTCATAGTACACCTCGGTCTATCCTATATCTTTTATCATAGCGAGAAGATGTGAAGTGTTTGTGAAGAGGAGACATACACTTCAGTTAAGATCTCAATTGTAGCTATTTAGCATAATAGCTAAATATATATTTTTCGATATCATACCGAACAAATGCCTAATAGCTTACTGCTTATGAACAAAAGGATCACCATGTCGATGGATGCACAGATAATCACTCTCTATTCTGAGTTGGCGGAAGACCCGATGCAAGACTTCGGCTGGGAAAAAGGGCGTGCGAATGCTAAGGCTCATGGTTATGAGGATGTGTGGTTCGAACAGCTTCCAGAGGTGATCTGGGACTATTGTGCAGCAGTCGGAAACCCCTTCAGACAAGGGGAGATAAAGCCAGGTGACACAGTGCTGGATCTTGGTTGTGGTGCAGGTGTCGATCTTCTTATCAGTGCATTGCAGACAGGAGATAAAGGAAGAGCGATAGGTATCGACATCACACCAAAGATGGTAGCCAAGGCACAAGAGCATGCCCGAATGGCTGGTCTGGATAATGTCGAAGTGATGGAGAGTGATCTCAGCTCCATCAGGCTTGATGATGGCTCCGTAGATGTGGTCATCTCAAACGGTGCGATCAACTTGAGTGAGAGTAAAGAGGCTGTCTTCGCAGAGATCTACCGGCTATTAAAGCCAGAGGGCAGACTTCTCTTTGCCGATATGATCGACAGTACAGAACCTGCCCTACTCTCTTTTTGCAGCATCGAGAAACCAGCTTCATCATGCTGCTCAAGTGAACCAGCACCATCTCCGGTGGAGAGCGGTTGTAGCAGTTCAGATGAGAGTGAGTGGGCGAACTGTGTTGCTGGCACATTAAAAAAAGAGGAGTTGATCGAGATCATGCGAGTAGCAGGCTTTGGTGAGATCGAGTGTATGGGGGCTACCCATTACAAGACATCTGAAAGCACGATAGGTGCGACATTTAGAGCCATCAAGATAGCACCTGAACTACATAGGAAACTACACTGGGAACAAGTATTTGAGACTAAAGACTACAGGAAGGTCCTGTGGCATCAGGAGTCACCTGCTCTTTCGGTCAGATTGATCGAAAGCGTAGGTACACTTCCGGATGAAGCCATCATAGATGTTGGCTGTGGTGCCTCTTTACTGGTAGATGCTCTGATCTGGAAGGGACAGAAGAACGTGACACTACTCGATGTGGCAGAAGCGCCTTTGCAGATAGTCAAAGAGCGGCTTGATGTATCGAGTGGTAGTGTGAAGTATCTCTGTGCTGATGTCACACAGGCTGAATTAAAGGAGAACTATAGCATCTGGCATGATAGAGCACTCTTTCATTTTCTATTGAGACCCAGGGAGCGTGAAAGTTATATGAGAAAAGTCTACAGCTCCCTTGTCCCTGGAGGCACCGCTATCATAGGGACCTTTGCAGTCAATGGACCAACGACATGCAGTGATCTTGATATTGTTCAATATGATAGCAAAAGAATGGAAAAAGAGCTTGTTCCCGGGCTGGAACTGATAAGAAGTCACAAAGTCATGCATCTCACTCCACAAAAGAGTGAGCAGGCATACAACTACTTTATGATCAGGAAAGGCTAGTGGCTGATTGGGCCTGCTCCAGCTCTCTGGTGTTGTCAAACTGGTAGACCGTCCCGTCATCAAATCCTTTTAGCAGCTCACCAAAACACCCTGCGAGCTCTTTGAGCGTCTCAATATTGGGTTCGATATATATCTTGTTCTTACTCTTTGTCATCGTGATGATCTCTGCCTCCCTAAGCTCTTTGAGGTGACGGGAGATGGTGGGGAGTGCAAAATCAAACTGATCGGCGATCGTACTTACGCAGGTCGCCTGGGCGATGATGTCATCATCTGGCTGGGAGTTATCTATGGAACAGGCATACCCTTCAGTAAACACAGTTTTGAAGATCTTGAACCGGGTCTCATTTCCCAGGGCTTTGAAGATCTTGATCTTTTGATGCATGTCCATTATCTTCGCCCTTTTTTCAAGCACACTTTATAGAGATAACTCTAACATGCTAAAATCATTTAAAAATCATTTTTGAAGAAGCTATAATACAAAATGAGATCATTTTTAAGCAGATTCCACTATAAAGAACTTTTTTTAGTCGGTTTTTATGTCAGTTTTATTGTGATCACCTCGTTGGCAGCCGTGATCGATCATCTGATAGGAAAACGTTTTGATGCTATGCTGGATGTCCTGTTTGTCATCATCGGCAGCGGGTTCTTTTATGGTTTTTTGAAGACACGTAATGCTAAGGTCGCATCAAGTGCCATCTTGTGGATAGCCAGTACCATCGTCTTCGTCTTTATGATCGTCAATGAGTTTGATCTGAGTATTGTCTTCTCTCTGATGTTACCGATGGTCGCTTTTGTGCTGATGTCACCGAGAGAGATCTTGATAAACATGAGCCTCTATTTTCTCATACTTGGCTCGATCTTCACGTATGGCTTTGTGCATTATGAACACCATCAGGTCCTTCATGACAGTTCGTTCATGTCTGCTTATCTGATCGCACTGCTGTTTGTCTTTGCTTTTGGCATTATCTATCACTTTGCCATCGAACAGGCCTATCGTGAACTTAAGAGAGCTGACCGTCAAAAAGAGGTCTTGTTGAAAGAGATCCATCACCGCATCAAAAACAATCTGAACATCATCAGTTCCATATTGGGACTTCAGAGGCTGGAGACAGATGATAAGCAGGTACATCACATCATCGATCAAAACAGACTACGCATAGAGTCCATAGCCTTGGTACATGAAGTGCTGTATCAAACAGAAGATCTCGCAGAGGTCGATTTTGAGAAGTATGCCAGGCGCCTGATAGAACATATCTTGATGATGTCTGACCTTAAAGAGCAGATAGTAGTGGAACTTCAAGTAGTAAAAAGCTCTTTCTCTCTGGAGCGTATGGTCCAGCTTGGTATCATTATCAATGAGCTTGTCACTAACTCTGTCAAACACGCTTTTTTGCAAAAAGATGGCCGTATCGAGATGAGACTTACTGATGATGCCGGATATTATCTGACCTATACGGACAGTGGTGGCGATGTGGCTGACCTGCAGACTATACTAGATGGTGATTCACTTGGGCTTAGTCTGATCCGCCTGACAACGGAACAGATGCAGGGCTCGATGACACTGGAGAACAGAGGGGCCCTTCATTATGGGTTTAGGTTTGCATCATGAGAAAAGTCCTGATCGTAGAAGATGAGCTGATACCTGCCGACTACCTTAGGAAGGTCTTATTAAAAGAGCGATATGAGGTACTAAAGATCGTCAGCTCCGGTAAAGATGCCATCGAAGCCGCCCGTGAACTGCGTCCGGACATCATCTTGATGGACATCATGCTCGCAGATGAGACAAGTGGTACAAAGGCAGCACTGCAGATACGTCACTCCTTACCTGAGACGATCATCATCTTTTTGACCGCCTACTCTGACACTGCAATGATCGATGAAGCACTGGAATCAGATGCGTATGCTTACCTGAGTAAGCCCTACCGCCCTAAAGAGATAATGGTGACTATGAAGATGGCTTTGCAGAC
>JAUWRZ010000264.1 GCA_030610325.1 Sulfurimonadaceae bacterium
TGATGCCATCGATGTCCGCATAGAGGTAAGTCCCGGGGGTAAAGTGGACACCGCCGAACTCCAGATCGATATTGCGCTGTGCATCCGCTTTTTTTCTACTTTTTTGCGGGCATGTACCAAGCGCCCAAAGAGCGACAGGGATCTTCTGAGTCTGCTCAGTGTCACGGACATATCCGTTGATAACGATGCCGGCCCAGCCGTTATCGCGGGCAAAACCCATCAGATTCTCGCCTACGACGGCACAATAGGATGCTCCGACATCGACGACGGCGACCCGACCGTTACCGGGCTCTTTAAGCATTGTTATGAGCCCCGTATTGTCCTCATCAAGCCAGATGGTACTGATCGTCCCCTGACATGAGGAAGCACCCCCAAAAGAACGTTGATCTGGCGCGAGGACCTGTACAGCTTCACCTAACTCATCACATATATCCGCAGTTGCAAAGGACATTCTCTTCTCCAGGTCGAATTTTAAGCTGATTATATTGTAGCTGTTATAAATAGGGTATTAAACGGGTTCAAAGCGTCACTCACCCCACAGCGTGATGACGACCTCTCGGCTTGAGGCCGCATCACGATGCTCTCCGAGGTAGATGCCCTGCCAGACCCCGAGATCTGGCCTTCCATCGGTGACCGGGATGTTTAGAGCATTTCCAAGAAGCACACTTTTGATGTGTGCAGGCATATCATCATCACCTTCATAAGTGTGGATGTAGTAGTGCTTATCGTCAGCAATATCATTAAAGAACGCCTCCATATCCTCTCTCACAGAGGGATCAGCATTCTCATTGATAGAGAGGCTTGCACTGGTATGGCGTAGAAAAAGATGTAACATACCGATCGAGACAGAAGAGAGTTCCGGGATGGCTTGAAGGATCTCATCAGTGATAAGATGAAAACCTCGCTGACGTGCTCTTAATCTCACTTTTTTTCTGATGATAGCCATCATCTCAGCCTATATGATAGGGATAGACAGACTTACTCAAAGATCTATCTGTGTGATATCATGGACACTGTTAGAACATGACCGCTTCAATGCATACTCCAGTATGGTAAAGAGCCGACTGGCTATGTCGCTTGCAGTATCGTCCTTGCCTGCAGTAGCCAGAGCGATACAGACGTCTTGTCTAAGATAGTACTTATGATAATGAAAAAGCAGGTGCTGCGCAGCCTTCATCGCATTTACAGGATCGATCACATCATAGACCACGAGATGGAGGTTCTCCTCGATCTTGTAGATCTGATCACTCTGACGGATCTTATCTCTACAGATAGAGATCTCGATCGGCTCATCCGAATAGATCAGTAGTGCCGAAAACTCTATGCCGTAGCGCTCATAAGCGTAGATCTTGTTCTTGACATGGCTTAAGATCACCTCTTTATATCTTGAGTACTCCCCACCGACTTTCTTTAACTCATACATCCGCATCCTTTGATGTAAAATACTCCGGTATCACTGCTTTGATACGCTGATATATCCTCTCAAAATCGGTAGAGTAGACACGGGTATCGGCTATGGAAGTGATGAAATTGGTATCTCGTTCCCAGCGCGGGACGAGATGCAGATGGATATGTTCAGCGATCCCTGCTCCGCCTGCCTTACCCAGATTCATCCCAATGTTCACACCCTGCGCACCAAACGACTCTTTTAAGAGCCGTACTCCCTGTTGCGCCAGAGCACTCATCCGCAGCCAGACCTCACTGTCGAGCTCTTCGAGCTTATCAGTGTGGTGATGCGGGATGATCATAAAATGACCCGGCGTGTAGGGGGTATTTGTTCATCACGACAAAACAGACCTCATCACGATAGAGCACGTGCAGCTGCTCATCATCATCGGGATGCGAACTGATATGACAGAAGGCGCACCCTTCTATGGTATTTCCCGTGATGTACTCCGTTCGACATGGTGCGTAGAGAATATCTTCCAATGTAGCTCCTTATAGAAATGCAAAGACCAGATCAGGGAAAGCAATTATGATTCCCAAAGCAAGCAGCTGCAGTAAGATGAACGGGATGATACCCCGATAGATCTCCAGCGTCGTCACACTCTCTTTCGCTGCCCCCTTTAGAAAGAAGAGTGCCAATCCAAATGGAGGTGTCAGAAACGATGCCTGTAGATTAAGTGCTATCATCACCGCGAACCAGACTGGGTCTATGCCAAATGCGTCCATGACTGGTACGAGTATCGGGACGATGATAAACGATATCTCTATGAAATCGATGAAAAAGCCCAGGATGAAGATGGCCAGCATCGCCACACCGATAAAGATCCAGACATCACCGATATCGTGCTGAAAGAACTCCAGGACAATATCAGTACCACCAAGCTCATTGAAGACCAGACTAAACGAGGTAGCACCGATGAGGATCATAAAGATCATACCGCTTAGCTTGACCGTCTCAAGCATCGAGTAGTGGAGCATCTTAAAGGAGAGTGAACGGTTAAAGGCACTCAGCAGCACAGCACCGATGACACCAAAGGCAGCCGACTCCGTAGGTGAAGCTATCCCGGCAAAGATGGAGCCAAGTACCGTCACCATCAGCAGTAGCGGCGGGACGACTGCCTTAAAGATCTCTATAAGGGAGACATCACTGTGCTCTTCGATGATCGGCGCCATCTCCGGCTTAAGCCAGCTGATGATGACGATATAGGCGATATAGAGGCCCACTAGCACCAGACCGGGAAGGACAGCCCCCATAAAGAGATCGCCGACACTCACACTCATGACATCACCAAGTATGATAAGGATGATAGAAGGCGGGATGATCTGGCCCAGTGTCCCGCTTGCCGCGACAGTCCCTGATGCCAGACTCTTATCGTACCCGGCTTTAAGCATCAGCGGCAATGCGATGACACTCATCATCACCACCGAGGCACTTACTATCCCGGTCGAAGCGGCAAGCATGGCACCGACAAGCACGACACTCACAGCAAGTCCGCCACGTACCCCTTTCAGCAGTGCACTGATCGACATCAGCAGCCGCTCTGCCATCTGTGAACGCTCCAGCACCAAGCCCATCGCGATGAAAAGTGGAACCGCCATCAGCGTCGAGTTACTCATGATGCCATAGATACGAAATGGCAGGACATTAAAGATAGCGAGACCGATATCGGGGATAAAGAGAGCAAAAAGTATGGAGACCGCACCAAAGGCGAAAGCGACCGGGATGCCCAACAGAAGCAGTGCCAGCGCAGCAAGGAACATGACAAATACGATCATGATAGTTTCCTGATCTTACTATATGCCCTGACCAGTTCCGAGATACTTTGTAAGATAAGCAGCATAAAGGCCAGCGGCATAAGCGATTTGACGATAAAGCGGTAAGGTAGACCACCGGGGTCAGATGAAGCTTCAAGCTGAGTCAGACTGAGCATGACAAAGTCGAAGCCCACGTAGATGATAAGCAGCGAGAAAGGGATGATGAAAAGGAGCGTACCAAAAAAATCGACATACGCTTTTGTCTTCTCAGAGAACCTGTCATAGAAGATATCCACTCGTACATGAGAACGTTCTCGCAGTGTGTAGGCAATACCGAGCAAGATCACTACATCGAAAAGGTGCCATTCCAGCTCCTGAAGTGCGATGGAGCCCGAATGGAAGAGATAACGAACACTAGCATCATAGAGTACGAGCAAGATAAGCAGTGCCAGGACCAATGCAGTAAGGTTGCCGACGTGTCGTGTGAATTGGTCGATCCTTAGCATAGGTGCAGAGCCCCGACTACTAAAGCGTACTTAGATAAAGTTAGGTGCATCATTGGCAAAGAGGATGATATCGCCCGCTTTAGTCTGCTGTCCCAGAACACTCTCTAACGTGCTCTTATCTTGCAACATGATCTTTTTCGAAAGCTTGAGATGTCTATCAAATATAACACTGTTGAGAGTACCTGTGATGATAGCGATATCGAAGACCTCATCGATCGCTTCGATAA
>JAUWRZ010000202.1 GCA_030610325.1 Sulfurimonadaceae bacterium
CTGCATCATGCTCTTCATAGCTCTTTCTCAGTAGCTCTATCAACCTTCTATCTTCGTTTTTGAGGTTGAGAAGAGCACTGCGTTGAGAACCTCCTTGTTCCTTGAGCTTTTTAAAGGCCTCTCTATTGTCTTGTACCTGCACCTTTAGTACATCGATAGCTCTGTCAGCCTGCTTTTTGAGTGGTTCGATTTTGGCAAGTGACTGTTCCGCCTCTTTTTGCCGATCCATTGTCTCTCTAAGTCTCTCATCCTGGGACTTTGCGCGATTCTTAGCCTCTTTCCACTGGATGAGGATCGAGAGGATGGCACTGTAGCTCCACTGCTGTCCATTGCCATCGAGGATGGCATGCTGGACGACCTTCTTGCCTTCATCATCTATTACGACATCACCATTGTAGTACTTTACAAATGCTTCGGCACTTTTGTCCCGCAACTCGACATGCGTCAGAAGGTCCTGCGCAGTATGTTTTAAGATCGGGTCAAAATAGAGACGAAGTACATAACCTGAAAAAGCTGTGAGGTCCTCTTTATTAAGTCCATGTGCCTTCTCAAGGATGATGATCTCTACCATGGAGCGAAAGACCATTATGAATGTCTTGATAAAACGACGATTACTTATGGTAGAGAAGTCCAGACGATCGCTCAGGATGTCGGGTAGGATAGATTCGAGTTGAGGCCATGCGCCATCGGGAAAGTACTGTTTATAGATCTGCTCCATCTCCTCAGGAGACTTTCCGGCAAACCTTCGATCCTCTTTTGCAGGACCCTTTGCTATAGGGACTGTCTTTCTGATATAGATATTGCCTCTGAGAAAAAGGACGATCTCACTCTCATCAAGTTCAAAGAGCAGCTCAATACGCTTACGAAGTTCATCTTTTATCTTATCTTCAGACATACTGCTTTTGGTGTAGAAGTCATAAAGCTCCATACGTATATCATGCTCAATGATCCAGAGTGTCCCGGCAGAGCGATAGGTGTCGGGATCTGAGGCGATCTGCAGCAGCTTGACAGTACATCCGTGAAGAGAGCGGTCATACGCCTCATCTTGCGACAGATCAGTAAAGGTCTTCTTGATGACTATATGGTCGGCAAAGACGGAGAGCATGATCTCTTGACCGGTAGTGTGGAAATGGTCGATGATCGCCTGTTTGACCTCTCCCTTTTTCTGGTGCAGTTCACTCACACTGTAGGACTTTTGCAATACCTTCAGCAGGTCCTCATAGTGTGAGTGATCGAGATCAAGGGCGTACATCTCTTTAGGTAACCAGTCGGCAAGTGCTGCACGTGCCAGATCATATAGTCTAGTATCGATCTCATGCTCCTTATGTCACTAAAGTGTACCTATGCTGTTTTGGATGAAAAGAGCCAGTAGGACAAGAAGTAAGATGGCTCCAGCCTTATTATAGAGTCTGTTGGCCAAGATCAGCAGCAGGGTGAGTGAGGCTGCTATCATGATCATGATGTCATACGAACTGGCCTGCACATCGACGCTTAGAGGGGCAAGCAGTGAAGCACCGCCGAGTACCATGGAGAAGTTGGCGACATTCGAGCCGATGATATTACCGATACTCAGATCCGCGTTGCCTTTCTTGATGGCTACAAGCGAGACGACGAGTTCTGGTAAAGAGGTACCCAAAGAGATCATAAACAGACCGATGATCCACTCACTGACGCCAAAATCGCGTGCAATACTACTACCGCTTTCGATGACGAAGTTGGCACCGCCGATCGTCAGGACAAAACCTATGCCAAGCAGTACTGCTGTGCGCGTCCACTGGAATGACTCTTTCTCAAGATCGTCATCAAGTCCATCCTCAAGTGCATCTTTATCACTGGTGAACAAAAAGAGGAGATAAGCGACCATGATAGATAAGAAGAGAAGTCCGTCAAAGCGACTGATGATCCCATCTTGTATCATCAACATGAAGACGATGACCGGGAACAAGATCCAGGCACTGTCTTTGGCAAAGAGGTCACGATCGGGGTTCATGGATTTGGCGATCAGGAAGACCAGACCAAGTACCATGGTGATATTGAACATCACACTTCCGATGACATTAGCCACTGCCATATCACTTTTTCCCTGTCCGCTGGCCATCATCGATGCTGCCATCTCCGGTAGAGAAGTGCCGAAGGCTACCAGCGTAGCTCCGATCACAAAGTGTGAGATGTTGAAGTGAAGCGCTATTCGCTCGGACTCTTTGATGATGAAGTCAGCTCCATAGACCAGAGCTGCCATCGCGGTGATAAAGACAATAATATCCATTAATCGGTTTCCTTTAGTGTTCGTACTATTAAGCTTGAGGGGAGTGAGAACTCCCCGATGATCTCTCGTTCCTTCTGACGCATCTCACCATCATCAGTCTCATGGTCATATCCGAGCAGATGCAAAAGACCGTGGATGAAAAGCAGTGAGAGCTCTTCTTGGGGTCTATGCATGAAATGCTTGGCACCGCGGTTGACATAGTCCATCGAGATCACAATACTGCCAAGTGGTGACATCGGCATCGGCTCATAGGGAAAGCTGAGTACATCTGTCGCACTGTCGATGTCCCTGAACTCTCTATTGAGTTCCCCGATCTCGACATCATCGGTGAGTATGAGTTCTATCTCTTTATCGGTCATCGTCATAGCTATAGTCTGTAAGTCGCTGACATCGATAAGATCATCAGTACGGTTGTCAAGTTCGATCATACTTATATTGTAGCAGATAACCCAAGACTTCGATAGGCATAGAAGCCTTCTGGTGTCACTTTCAGGCTGTTGATGATAGTAGGGTGAAGAGATGATTCCACTAAAAACTTTATTGCATGTAAAATGTGATATAATATTGTTTTTAATTATAGTAAAGTGAGGATAAGATGAGAACAGCTATAGACAAGCGTATGACGACTGGGCTTACTGGACTAAAGACATTGACTCTTTTACTGGCCACCGTACTGTTTTTAGGTTGTGGAGGCAGCGGTGGAGGAGATGATGAGCATAATAGTGCACCTCTCTTTACTAATGCTTCTTCTGTCTCTATCGGTGAGAACCTGCTCACAGCTATGACCTTAAGTGCTCAAGACAGCGATGGTGACATCGTGACGTTTCGCATCAGTGGTGAGGACGCTTCTTACTTTGGACTTGATGCTCAGACAGGTCTCATCACCTTTTTAGATGCGCCCGACCATGAGACAAAGGATCGCTACACCTTCATCGCAACAGCAGATGATGGGAGAGATACGGTGACTATGGCCATCACCATCGATATCAAAGACAGATACTTTATGGACTTGGCTAAGATCATAGCAAGTGACGCCAAGGCTTATGATGACTTTGGTGACTCAGTAGCTATGGACGGCGATCATATCGTTATTGGTGCCAATGATGAGAACAGCACTTCTGATGGCGCAGGAAGTGTCTATGTCTTTAAGATAGGTCTGGATGGTTCTGTCTATGAGATCGCTAAGCTTCAAGCAGAGAACACAGAGAGTGATGATAAGTTTGGTGATACCGTCGCAATAGATGGTGATTATATAGTCGTCGGTGCGTCAGAGGAGGATACAACGGCTGATGACGCGGGCCGAGCTTATGTGTTCAAGATAGGAGCGGGTTCTGTTGAGCAGATCGCCAAGCTTCAGGCAGATGATCCGGAAGCACAGGATGGTTTCGGGATATCTGTCGCAATAGATGGTGAGTATATCATCGTCGGCGCAGCAGAAGAGGACACTACGGCTACTGATGCCGGGAGTGCCTATCTCTTTAAGATCATCGCAGACGATAATATAGACCAGGTCAGAAAGGTCCAGGCAGCAGATGCTGAGAACTCTGATTATTTTGGCATATCTGTAGCAGCAGATGGAGGTTATGTCGTTGTCGGTGCCAGCTTTGAGGACACTACTGCTGCTGATGCCGGAAGTGTCTATCTCTTCAAGATAGGTGCTGGTGATTCCCTGGAGCAGATCGCGAAGGTCCAGGCTGGTGATGCTGAGAGTGATGACTACTTTGGTGATACCGTCGCAATAGATGGTAAGTATATCGTCGTAGGTGTAGCAGAAGAGGACACTACTGCCCAAGCGGCAGGAAGTGCTTATGTGTTCAAGATAGCTGAAGATGACTTTGTCATAGAGATTGCCAAACTACAGGCAGATGATGCTGAGGCTGATGACCGTTTTGGTATAGCTGTAGCGATCGATGGGGAGTATATCATCATCGGTGCCCGCTATGAGGACAGCACCGTGTTCGCAGCAGGAAGCGCTTATCTGTTTCAGCGCACTTCAGATGACAGCATAGTCCAGATCGAGAAGAGTCAGGCTTTCGATGCGGCAAATCGCGATAACTTTGGCGGAGCAGTAGCGATCAGTGGAGATCATATTGTCATCACGGCTCCTTATGATGATACGACAGAGACCAATACGGGAAGTGCTTATCTCTATATCAAAGACCAAGATCATATTGAGTAAGGCTCTCTTGCAGCCTTTCTCATAGTAATACTGACCTCGCTTGACAAATGACTCTTTTAAAATAACCCTATCTTATATATCAATGGTTGACTATTTACTGACAGATCTGTGTTAGAATGACCTTTATGAATAGCAGACGCCAATTTTTACGTAACTCATCACTTCTTATGACCTTGCCGCTTTTAAGTGCTCAGGCGGCGTCTTATGCCGGTGCGGACAATACATCAAAAGAACCTTATCGCACCATCGCCATAGTCTATGACGATATGTTCCCCGCCACATCCACAACACCCGGTGCAAAGCAATTCAATAGCATCGGTTATCTCCATGGTGTTATGCGTGACAAAAGAGTGGATGATGAGACAAAGGAGTTCATCA
>JAUWRZ010000276.1 GCA_030610325.1 Sulfurimonadaceae bacterium
ACAGGGTCATTGTTCCATGCTTCCGCATATGCTTCTGCCCATTCTGGTGTGATTAATTGCATTGATCATCCTTTAATAATGGTCAAGTCTATTATTTGAGCGATTAAAATAAGTTTAATTGATTCTTTAATATTTGGATTATCTATAGAGACGGATGATTTTACTCATCAACTATTTGTGAGTCGATCTTTTGCAAGACGATTAGTTTCTTATTATCAAAATAGAGCGTTTTAAAGCCTATTTTTTCCGCGATGACCTCAAAGCTTTTTGGACGAAAAAACGAGATGTGTGTCGGGTCGATCCGGTACCACCACTTAAGAAATGATTCAGTCGTGTTCTCATGGAACTGTGTCATCAGTGCCAGATAACCGGAATCGTTCAGGTGTGTATGAAAGAACTCCATCACCTCCATCGGATCAGCGATATGCTCGATGACTTCGGTCGATGTTATGAGGTCATAATGTTTACCCTCGTAGACAGGTCCAGGAGAGAAGAACTTATCATAGATATCGACTTCAAAGCCCTCCTCTTTGAGCAGTTGTGCGAGGACAGGTCCAGGGCCTGAGCCAAACTCCAACACACTTTGGATATCACTTTCATACGGAGTCACGCATTGGTCGATGAAGTCACGGAACATCTTGACATAACCGGGGCTCTCAAAACTGTTGTTGTGCTGATCATACTGTTTACGTTCACGCTCACGCGAGACATAAGCCTTGGGATCTTTAAAGATGAACTCACAAGATGGGCAGTGGTAGAAGTCACACTGCATCCGCTCATCATCAAATGAGTCAGTCTTTTGAGAACAGATAGGACAGGGCAGGGTGCTAGCCATTCTTTTGCGCTTCTATGGTCTCGACTTTCTCCTCTATATCAAGCAGCCTCTCGACCTTCTCCTCATACTCGTTCTCAAGTAGTTCCAGCTCTTGTGCGATGGTGCTTATCCCTTTTTCACCATAGCATTCCGGATCAGCCAGACAGCTATTGACTGACTCTATTGTCTCCTCCAGGGTCTCGAGCTCAGTCGGAAGGGAGTCAAGTGCCATCTTCTCTTTATAGGTGAGCCTGATGGCCTGCTCTTTTTTGACAACAGGGTCACTGTTTTTAGCTTTTGCGCCCGATGAAGCGCTGCTCAGCTCATCCATCTCTTTATACTCTTTCTCCAGTTCCAGGTATTCGGAGTACTGCTGGTAGCTCTCTTCGATGGTGCCGTCACCTTTGAAAATAAAGAGTTTTTTGGCGATCTTATCGACAAAATAGCGGTCGTGACTGACAATGATCACCGCACCGGGGAAGTTTTGCAGTTTCTCTTCGAGGATGTTGATCGTCGGGATATCAAGATCGTTGGTCGGCTCATCGAGTATGAGGATATCGACCTCTTTGGTAAAGAGCAGGGCGAGTGCTACACGGTTCTTCTCACCGCCACTGAGGATCCCGACTTTCTTGTCCAGGAACTCACGGGGAAAGAGAAAGTTTTTGAGGTAACCGTAGACATGCATGTTGGTCCCCATGACATCGACACGGTCCCCGCCACTAGGGCAGAAGGTCTCTATCATGTTCTTATCATCATCAAGCATCTCACGGTGCTGATCGAAATAGCCGATCTTGAACTCACCTTGTTCGACGATTCCTGAAGTGGGCTTCAACCTGCCAAGCAGTGCTTTTAAAAGTGTTGATTTTCCACTTCCGTTGGGGCCGACGACTGCGATGATATCTTTTTGCAAGATCCTGGTCGTGAAGCCTCGTATTAGCTCTTTCTCACCCAGGGTGATACCTAGATCTTCGACTTCAAAGAGCATCTTCTGTTTGTTGACGCTCTTATCGCGGTTAAAGTGTTTGACCTCGCGCTGAAGTTCGACTTTCATACTGTGGATGCGGGCAGGGTTGGTCTTGGCATCATCACGAAGCTCCATCAGTCGTGCTTTACGCCCTTCGTTTCGTTTGAGTCTTGCTCTTACCCCGCGGGCATACCAGGCGTTCTCTTTTCTAAGCATACGAATAAGGTTCTCATGCTGTTTTTGCATATTGCCCAGGAGCTCCTGTTTTTGAGTAAGGTAGTCTGAGTAACCGCCTTTGAACTCCCGAAGCTTGCCATCTTCTATCTCGATGGTCTTGGTGGCGATACGGTCGATGAAATAACGGTCATGCGAGATAAAGACTAAGGTGAACTTCTCATGCAAGATCAGCTCTTCAAGAAACTCGACCATGTAGACATCGAGATGGTTGGTCGGTTCGTCCAGAAGCAGGACATCCGGTTTTTGCAGCAGTAAAGAGGCAAGGGCGACCCGACGCTGTTCGCCTCCGCTGAGCAGTTGGATGTTCTTGGTCTCATACTCTTTTAGCTGGAAGTGCTGAAGGATCCGCTCTATCTTGTCATCAAGGTTCCAGGCGTTGTGATGATCAAGGAAGTGGCTGAGCTGGGCATGCTCTTTGAGTAGGAGTGCGTTCTCAAAATCATCAGCAAGCTGAAGCGAGAGTTCATCAAAGCGTTCTTTAGCATCTTTAAGCTCTTTAAGTCCCGCTTCTACTGCTTCACGGACACTATGCTCATCATCAAACTCCGGCCTTTGTGAGAGCATCTTGACCTGCAGGTCCTGACGGATGATGCGATTGCCTTCATCATACTCAAGTGTGCCCAAAAGGATCTTCATGAGTGTCGATTTACCACTGCCGTTCTTACCGACGATGACAATGCGTTCGCCCTCATCGACATGAAAGCTGACGCCTTCGAGGATCTTCTGGATCTCGTAATGTTTGTGGATATCGATAAGGTCGATCAATGCCATGGGCTCTCTTTGAAGGAAGGGGATCTTGAAACAGCCGATGATAGTGACTCATGACTTATTCAGAGTGCGATTATACAGCTATTTTAGGTAGAAGTCTCTTGTGTGTGGTGACTTTGGTCGTATTGGCTGCTTGCATCAAAGAGGGAGTGTATTTGATAGCTCTTATGACAAGGAAGCTTCACTTTATGCGAAGATGATCGGTGAAGGTCTGAGAGAGAACTCTTTAAGCTTATTCAATAAGTATGAGACGATCAGTGAGAAGATGTTTCCTTGATAAAAACACACAACGTGTGTTAATATAGTCTCATCTTTAGCAAAAAAAGAAAGGCTTGGCCATCAATATACTCACTTGTCTGCTCTATGATATATCTATTCTACAATACCTTGGCTGTGATCGAAGATCGATCGGTACTAATCCGACAGACTCCTAGCGGGAAAATTGTTGCTCACGATAAACGTTAACTATAAACTACATTAAGGACTATATACATGAAAAAAATAATCTCAACATTAACAATTATTCTATTATCATCGGCTCCATCTCTTTTTGCTAAAGAAATAACTCCTAATTTCAATCAAAAAATACCAAATGAAATTATGACACCTAACAAAGTCCAAACACGCATTGGAGAGCTTCAGTTTTATGATGGTATTCCAACGGATGAAACACTTACAAAGGTTTATGACAACTTAGATTTTATTCGCGGTGTAGATGTGTTTTTAAACTTTATACCCGCTACCTCAGTTGAAGGTATTCTCCTTGGTATGAAATCAGTAGGTGTAGATAAGTCAAATGAGGTACTTGTGTTTGATGATCTAATGGACTCTAACCCTCTGTTTTTAACAGGTAATACTGATACTGTTTATGCATGTGCTATGCTTGATTTAGAAAAAGATGGTGCCACTGTTATTGAAATTCCAGCAGGTGCAGGTCCAGGTACTG
>JAUWRZ010000365.1 GCA_030610325.1 Sulfurimonadaceae bacterium
AGGTCTTTTTGAATCTTCATATATATATTATACGCTATTAAGGTTTGAATAGACCAACTCATTCCCAGTTTTGACTTGGAGTAGAGAAAGGGAGCACCCCAGTCTGCTAAGACTCTGATACGAGATATCTCTTATATCGTCTTACAAAGCAGACCAATAAGTGTATTGATATAATATTATCCTATAGGAATATATTAGACAGACAGGAGGTGTGTCATACCTAAGTATGTAATACAACGAGATATTCTAGGTATCGGTTCAGCTAGTCAGGAAGAGTTGCGTGAGGCAGCTACAAAGTCCAATGAGGTGCTTGCCGAGATGAAGGCGGAGCGTAAGGATATCCAGTGGGTACATTCGTATGTCACAGGGGATAAGACGTTTTGTATCTACATCTCAGAAGATGAGGAGCTTATCTATGAGCATAGTAGGCGAAGTGGTTTTCCAGCTACTGTCGTGACAAAGATAGGTAGTACTATCGATCCGACAACAGCTGAAGGTTCATAGGGCTTGATCAGGAAGCAGCATGTAGCTGCTTCCTGCCGATCATGCATTAGCGAAGACTAATCCGAGTAGACTCCCTCAGACATATCGAAATCATAATCTGGCTTGATGCTCGGTACATCCGGCAGAGAGTCAGGATCTACTTCATAAGACTTGAGATCATACTCCTTACCCCGATAGAACGTCTGCTCTTTGGCGTATTTCTTCTCTTTTTCCATCTGCTTTTTGAGTTGCTCTTCGATCTTTTTGTCTTTTTGACTACTGCTGTCCTCACTCGGGGTCGCGAAGAGTACAGCGCTTGATATGACGATAAAAGTAAGAATTTTTCTCATGATGATCTTGCCTTTTTTTCAGGTTTATTTTTTGAAATCATACCATTAAGTGTGTTAATATAGTAGGGTATAGGTCAAGAGCTTAAGTAGTAGTAAAGTCCCATCAGCAGGGACTTTGTAGCGATTAAAATAGGATAAAAAACGTCATCATCGAATGTGCAGCTTCGCTTATTGGAAGTGCCCTACAGATAGAGAGATCTCTCAAAGAGCCACTATTCTCACATCATAGTGATATATATTCTCAATTCTCAATATATGGAGAAGATACAATCAACAAGGACAATCAAGATGTATAGAATATTTACACTATCGATCGTCACGGTCGTCATTGGACTCTCTGCCGTCGGAATAGACCTGGCGCTGGACCTTAGATCACAATGTGCTTCAAAAGTAGAACGAGGTCAGGTGTGTACAGACTGCATGAGGATACAGGATGTCATCGATCTAAAGAACGGTAATTAGGCTGCTCAAGCAGTGCTTCTCTATTGGCTGTGTGGCATTGCTCTTGGTGAGAAAGCCTATTGAGATATGTCAGTAGTCATATCAGATCATCAGCTTACAATTATAGTCATCCCCCAATGTGCATTAGATGGTGTCTCTTGCACTACCCAGCCAGAAGCAAGTAGCTCTTTTCTGATAAGCCAGTTCATCCCACCATGTCCTACCAGTACTATACTATCATGCTTATCGCTGAGTCGGATCAGATGCCCAGCAGCTTTTTTGGCTCGTTCTTTCGATGCTTTAAAGCTGTTGTCATCTCTACCCAGTCCTAAAAGTAACAGTACACGAAGTAGCATCAACCACCTCTTTGGCTTGAGTCTGATGATCGGTATAGATGCATCCGGAACTGCTGCCTCATCAAAGAGGGCGTTCATATCATATGGCGTATATCCAAGCACCTTTATGGAGTCTATTGACCTTTTAAGTCGGCTGGAGAGTATGATGTTTGCATCTCTAGCTGCTTCATAGACCTGTTTGTCTGGAACACTTTCGTTATCTATCTCAGCACTGTCATACGCTTCAACCCACTTTTTTAACTCTACAGAGCTTATCTTCTCGTCATCTTTTATGGCTACTTTTGCGTGTCTTATGAGTGTTATCTTCTTCATCTTCTAGTGCTTTTGGCCAAATCGATGTCTTTGATATCTGAGGTGGAAACAGGCAGGAAAGATGAGATCACCGGCAATGCAGGCCTCCTGCATGGGTACTTCTTTTTTTGTAACCTGCGTTGACTTTAAGTTCCAGCCCAAACCGGTATGAGCGAGTGATGAGCTTTTTGATGACATAGGCCGGATAACCTTTGAGGTGGATCTTCCTGAAGAGTGTGCCGATAGCGTATTCACCACCAAGAGCGACAAAGACTCCATCGACTTTGGCGTGAAAGAGACCGCTCTTTTTTCCCTGTTTAAGTCGGATGAGTGTTTTGGCGACATAGGCGGCACTCTTCTCTGCTATCTGCGCCGTAGGTGGTAGCAATCTTCCCTTATTGTCTTTGATCTCGGTACAGTCGCCGATACAGTAGATGTTCTCGCTTCCTTGAAGACGAAGCCTTGTATCGGGGATGATCTGGTCTGATCGGTTCTTGGGTGTCTCTACGGCCTGGATGAAGTCAGCACCTTTTATCCCGGCTGTGTAGATGATGAAATCAAAAGGGAGCGTACTGCCGTCTTTGAAAGTGATGCTACGCTCTTCGATCTTCTGGATGAATGCTTTTGTATATATCTTGACTCCAAGCTCTTCGAGACGTTTTTGCGTCTCTTTGACTATATAAGCGTCCATACCTGGTAAGATACTCTCTGCCGCATCGATGATCGAGAACTCGAGTTTCTGGCTCTTCTCAGAGAGGATCTGCTGGTATCTTTGAAGTGTATAAGCCATCTCTGCCGCGATCTCCACACCGCTCAGACCCGCTCCTGCGATGGCTATATGGAGGTCGCCTTCACGATTGAGGGAACTGCCACTGTCTTGCAGTTTGGCATAGAGACGGTGCTCAAATGCCTGACGAAACTCAAATGCTCTTTGGATGTTCTTGACACCGCTGGTGTTCTCACGTGCTCCTTAAATAAAGGTGAAGAAGTTTGTCTTGGCTCCAACGGCGATCAGCAGGTGGTCATAGTGCAGCTTCTGCTCTTTTAAGATGACTTGATCACTCTCTTCATCGATCATCAGCGCTTC
>JAUWRZ010000025.1 GCA_030610325.1 Sulfurimonadaceae bacterium
GGTAAGACATGTACACTTGATGCCAATGAGCTGCTGAGTGTCGCTATCCAACATGAGATGGATCATCTTGATGGTAAACTGTTTATCGAAAAACTTCCTTATGGTCGACGAAAGAAGTTCGAGAAAGAGTATAAGAAGAGTCAACGCTCTAAAAAGAGTGCCTAAGTCTCTCTCTTAAGACCTTCTACCCTTTCACCACCATGTTTCGTCCCTTTTTCTTTGCCTTATAGAGCGCATTATCAGCACGTTTCATGACAGCCATCGGGTCATGGTCCTCATCACTCTTCTCGACTACGCCAGAGCTTATATGGATGGAGACAGTCTGAGGTCTTGAACGCCGCTTCTTACTTTTAGCTGTACGCACCGTAAACGAAGTATCTGAAAGGTCCTCACGAAGCCTGTCCATCGATCTGAACGCACCCTGAAGCTCTTTGGATGGGAACAATATAGTAAACTCCTCACCGCCGTACCGATAAGCCTTTCCTCCACCTTCGACTTTAGAGAGTAGACCCGCTACCATCTTCAAGACATCATCACCTGTATCATGGCCATAGGTGTCGTTGAACTTCTTAAAGTGGTCAATATCGACCATCGCAAGCGAATACTTTCTACCGAGTTTTGCCATATCTTCCATCAAAGCACGTCGTCCCGGTAAAGAGGTGAGTTCATCATAGAACGCCAGTCGATAAGACTCTTTAAGTAAGATCCCAAACACCGTAAGTACCACACCGAGAAAAGCCAGCGCCATATAGTACTCATCCCCGCTGTGATGCAGACCGATGATCACTAGCAGAAAGATACCTATAAACGCCGTGTGGTAGATGATATGGAAGTGTAAGAACGAAAAGAGCACAAAGACGGTAAAGAAGACCATCGATGTCAACACAGAGAGATCGCTCAGCCTGGTCCACTGTGTCAGGTGCTCCTGAAAAAGCGTGACATCGATATACTTCTGCAAAGTAGGTACTTCTGTTATAAGATAATAGATCACAGCCATCTCGATGATGATGGACACTACTTTCAACGCACCCCATGTAGTAAACAGTCCCCGCTCTTTCAAAAATAGGAAAAATAGCAGATGAAGCGGGACGATAAGAGGGATAAGCTCCAAAAGCTGTTTTGTCCGGAGTGTATCAAGCGTGTTCATCGCCCAGAACAAGGTAATAAGCGGGAGTAAGATAAAGATGAAACGACTCCGATTATAGTACCAACTGACTCCGATGGCTACGATAGATAAGAGATAGAAGAGTATAGGAGTCATACTCCAAAACGACGTTGGTAACTTTGCCTCATAATGGATCAGGATAAAAAAAGACACCAGTATCATAACAGGCAGAAGCAGATGGGTAGCGACACGGTTTATAGGGTTCAAAGTCACTCCATAATAGTTGGCTCTATCTGGTGATGATAGAAAAAGATAAGCAACACCTGACTCCCTGCCGACATACGACCAGAGTGGTTATAGCTCTTGGTCTATTTTATCAAATTATTTTTAATAGTTAATAATTTTATATCATATATATGCATTTTTACTCTCTTTCTTCTTTAAAGGAACAGTAATATCCATTCGACTTATGTATAATAGCAGATACCAAAAACAAGGATAAACATGAGATATGCATTATTGATCGCAGCTCTACTCTCTTCTCTCTATGCAATAGAGGTCGATTATGCAAAAGCAGCGAAATCAGTCGATACTGATAAGGCGACCGGATCAGTGGACACGGCTAAAGCAGCTGAAGGAGCTATGGCGATGGACAGTGGAAAAGTAGTCGAAGCCGTAGATAGCAAGAAAGCAGCAGAAGCAGTAGATACTGACAAGCTTAAAGATGCCGTGAAGTTTTAGAAAGACCTTTTGGACCCTGTTGCTGATCTCTCTCTCAACAGTGTCGTCATCTTCTCTGCCGGCATAGGCCTGGCATAGAAATAACCCTGAATATCACTACAGCCGTTTTGAAGAAGAAAGTCTCTCTGTTGAGCAGTCTCGACACCCTCGGCGATCATACTCATGTTCATACTTGTCGCAAGTGCGATCACCGCGCGGACGATCGCGACATCATCCTCATCATGAGGGACATCTATCAAAAACGAACGGTCGATCTTCAGCTTATCTATGGGAAGACGCTTTAGATAAGCAAGAGATGAGTATCCGGTGCCAAAATCATCAATAGCCAGTAAGATACCAAGATCACTGATCTTTCGGAGCGTCTCAATAGCCTGCTCCGGTCTTTTCATGATCTTACCTTCAGTTACTTCCAGCTCCAGCCACTTCGCTTTACAACCAGTCTCCTGTATCATCGCTTCGAGCATAGGGATAAAATCTTCCTGTTGAAGCTGTTTCATCGCAAGGTTAAGTGCCAATATCCCAGGGTCCAATCCCTCTGCATACCATGCACTCACCTGTCGCATCGCAGCCCGCATCACCTGACGATCGAGATCGACTATCAGACCCGTCTCCTCTGCTAGATGGATGAACTTTGCCGGAGAGATGAGTCCCATGCTTTTATGCTCCCATCGTACCAATGCTTCCATACCTACAAGCATCTCCGTCTCAGCATTGATCTGTGGCTGATAATGGACGATGAACTCCTCTGCATCAAGAGCCTCACGCAGACTCGTCTCCATGACGATGCGCTCAAAGGCTTTCTCCGTCATATCCTCAGTATAGAACTGGTAAGTATTTCGTCCCTCCTCTTTAGACCGATGCATCGCAGCATCCGCGTTCTTAAGCAGGATATCTGCCACGGCAGCATCCTCGGGATAGAGGGAGATACCAATACTTAGCGTCACATAGAGACTATGGTGTTCGATGACAAAGGGCTCTCTCATGATCTGCATCATCTCATGGACTATATCGATGACGACCGCTGAATCCTTAAGCTCATCATCGATCATCATCGCAAACTCATCGCCACCGATCCTCGCCAGTGTGTCTGTCCTTCGTATGATGGCAAGAAATCTTCTCGTGACTGCCTTAAGCACCTCATCACCAAAGCTATGCCCAAACGAGTCATTGATCTCTTTAAAATTATCGAGATCTATAAATAAGACAGCTACCTTACTTTCAGAACGGTATGCTTTTTTAATGGACTGGCCCAGACGGTCTACAAAAAGAGTCCTGTTGGAAAGTCCGGTAAGAGTGTCATGGTGTGCCTGGTATTGTGTGATATCCTTCTGCTTTTTCAGTTTCTCTTTGATCTCGATATCGTGGGTGATATCACGGGCTACTTCCATGAGGCCGATAAACTTCTCATCCCGATCAGACAAAGGACTTATTGTAAGTTCTACTGAGCGGGCTTTACCCTCACTGTCTAAATGATCATGCATCACCGAGATACTCTTCTTTGTCTCCATCACTTTTTTAAGCGGACAGGGATGCTTTAGACCATCACACGGTACAGAGCGGTGATGAGAGACTTCATAACATTTTGGATGCTCTATATCAGCGATAAGATGATGCTCAAGTGACTTCTGTGCGGCTTCATTCATCAGTTGGATATTATAACCGTCATCAATGATCATGACAGGGTCACTTATGCCATCGATAACGGATTCCAGATAATGCCGACATGCATCTTCTATCTCAAAGTGTTCTGATAGCTTATCTTTGATCGACATTCATCATCTCAAAGTGTAGTTGTCTGCCGAGATCACCGAACAGATGTATCCCTAGAAGGTCAGAAGACACTCTATGGGCCCAATAATAGATATAACATCTTTCAATACTAACACCTCATAATAGTTGTTTATTGCCAACACAATATCGTAACTATCACAAAATAATTATAAAAAATACTATATTTTCTATAAAATGTTATATTTCACTTCCGTTAGAGCGCTCCTTGCACTCTTTTTATAGCTAGATTCGGATACTTGTTCACTCTCGATCTGCAAACTAAAAAGATGACAAGTCACCTAAGCCATCATCTCATTTATATTTGAATAGATCAAATGCTTCTGGTTCACAAAAGACTTTTTTGACTGCAGAGCGTAGATATACACTGAGGTAAGAGAGTCATTGCTCTTTCCATGACAAATAGTCATATCACGTCTATATTTATCTTTTTCTTGCTACCATGTATCAAATTAATGTGAGAAAGTATTATGAAAAAACTATTATGCGCCACCTATGAAGGCATCGAAGCACAGTCAGTATATGTCGAATCGACCCTGACCAAAGGGCTGCCGTCATTTAACATAGTAGGGATGGCTAACACCGCCATAACCGAGTCACGAGAGCGGGTGAAGTCTGCACTTCTAAGCAATGAGTTCACCTTTCCACCCAAACGTATCACCATCAATCTCTCCCCCTCAGACCTGCGCAAAGAGGGCTCACAGTTCGACCTTGGCATAGCCCTGCTGATCGCACTTGACCATACCGACATCACACTCGATGAATGGTATGTCTTCGGAGAGCTTGGACTTGATGGTTCAGTTAAGGAGAACCTTCTGCTCTACGCCCTTATCCTCTCACTCGTAAATCACAATGGGCTCACTTCTGCTATCGTGCCCAAAGAGAGCCTTGAGAAACTCGCAAACATACCCGGAGTCACGTTTTACGGCGTAGAGCACCTTAATGAAGACATCGACCTGCTTCGATCAAAGACACCTCACGAGAAGGCATACCATTCACATGCCATCGGACACCCCTATCAACTTATTAACGACACCAAGTACTACTATCAAGATGTCTACCCACTTGATCTCAGTGATATCAGAGGACAGGAAGTAGCCAAACGCGCAGCGCTGATAAGTGCAGCCGGGATGCATAACATCTTGCTTGAAGGCTCTCCAGGATGTGGTAAGTCGATGATAGCAAAACGACTTCCCTATATCATGCCCCCTGTGACCGACAGCGAACTGCTGGACATCGCCAAACTTCATAGCCTGGAGGGTAAAGAACCCACCTTTACTCCCCAACGTCCCTATAGGAGCCCACACCACTCCTCGACACTAGCCAGTATCTTCGGAGGCGGTACCCATCGGGCAGAGATCGGTGAGGTCGGGCTCTCCCATCACGGTATACTCTTCTTTGATGAGCTTCCCCACTACACTAAGCAGGTCCTCGAAGCGCTCAGAGAACCACTCGAAGACCAGCGGATCCGAATATCGCGGGTACACTCAAAAGTCGAGTACCCCACAAAGTTTCTTTTTGCTGCTGCCATGAACCCATGCCCCTGTGGAAACCTGCTCAACACCGCACTCTCCTGCCGCTGTAGTGACCGAGAGATCAGCCGTTATAAGAACCGTCTCTCCGACCCTTTTCTAGACCGTATCGATCTCTATGTCCGGATGCAGACGGTGAGTGCTGATGACAGAAGTTCTGTCACTTCACAGCAGATACACCAACAGGTCTTAGAGGCACACGCCATCCAGAGACAACGGGGACAGTCTGAACTAAACGGTCGTCTAAGCGACAGAGAGATCGAGCAGTTTTGTCAGCTGGACTCAGAAGCAGATACACTGCTCACACAAGCTATCAACCGCTTCTCCCTCTCTTTTCGCAGTATTAAGAAAGTACAAAAAAGTGCCCGGACTATTGCTGATCTTGATGACTCCAAGATCATCGAGAAGCGTCATCTTCTTGAAGCACTCAGCTACCGAAGAAGAGTCTAGAAGCCTCTCTATAGAAAATATTTTTCATCAGATATCTTTATCAAAAAACATGCTCATAGCCTCCGTGTGTATCATACCCGCTAGAGCTGTAGTCATATGACTATAACACACAAAATAGACCCGGTAAAAAAGGACATCTTATCTAAAACGCATTATAATGGACGCTAATCCACTAAGACGTTTCTACCATCACTTTGATAAACAACAGTGTGTATATCGATCTTAGACTATAAAAGGCCTGATCATGGAAATCTATAAGCTTGCCGAAGCGGCAAGCAGACTCCACCTCTCTGCGAACTCCCTGAAATCACTACTTGCCAACCGGACGATCCCAAGCATCATCCGTACTACCAAGACAGCAAAAAGCACCCATACAAGCTACTACATCCCGGAAGCCTTTATAGCCTATGCAGAAAAAGCACTTGAGCTAAAAGAGCGTTTTGACTTTACCCGTCTGGAGTCGGAGAAGAGCTATAGCGAAGCCTTTACCAATAAGAACGGCACCCAGGTCATCTCCTTCTCTAACCTCAAAGGAGGCGTCGGTAAGACCTCTATCGCCGCTAACTTTGCCTATACCCTTGCGCTGCTGAACAAGCGTGTACTGCTTGTCGATATGGATTCACAGGCCAACAGTTCACGCTACCTGGCTAACCGCTATTTCAGTGGAGAGAGCATCAAGAACATCTTTGATGCCATCATCCATAAAGAGAAGGTCGATGCAGAGTTTATCGGAAAATACGTTAAGACCATCACCTTTGACAACGCCTCACTGGACCTGCTGCCAAGTGAACTCTCTCTCGGCCGTGTCGTAGAGTTCAGTCGCGCTGTCTTTACCATGCCACATAAAAAGCTCAATGACATCCTCAAACCGATCAAAGCCGACTATGATTTCATCATCATCGATACACCTCCGACTACCGGACTCTCCCTGCATATGTCTATCTTTGCCAGTGACAAGGTGAGCATCGTGACCGATGCTGAGGACTTCAGTGTCAACGGCCTTAATGAGCTGGCCACTGAGATACAGGAGATCGAAGATGAGACTGAGCACGTCGTCTCTGTCGACTCCTTTTTCATCAACAAGGTCAAAAAGAGCAATATCCATCAGGTCTATATCGAAGCGATCGCAGCACTGGCGATCGAACAGAAGATAGAACATGTCTATACCGTCAGTGACAGTGTCCGTGTTAAAGAGGCCCAGAACCTTCATATCCCTCTACTCGAGTACAAAAACGAGCAGGAGAAGAAGTTTGTGCTTAGTGAGAGTCTGATCGATTATGCCATCGAAAAAGCGACAGGAGCGTAGTCATGGCAAAACTAAATCTTGATGATTTCAAACAAAACGCAAAAAAAGCCATCACCGACAAGCCAAAAGTCGGCGGGATCTTCAGTGAGCCAAATCAACGCACCTTCTCACTACCTCTGGATTCGCTCTTCTACCGGGTCAAGATACGCATTGGAAACCCCACTATCGAGACGCTTTCCAGAGCAATAGAGCGTTTTGGACAGATCGAGCCTATCATAGTCCATAAGATCGATGAGGGCTATGAGATCATCAACGGCCATCAGCGAGTGCTTGCACTAAGTATGCTTGGCAAGAGTGATGTGGTCGCGACCCTTCACGATTCAGACGATACTGAGGCCCTTTTCCTGCCTTATCTTTTAAACCCTATAGACAGCTTCTCACCACTTGAGATCGCCAATTACCTGCGAAGCCTGATGAGTGACTATGGACTTACCACTAAAGTCATAGAAGAGCAGACTGGTCTCAAAAGCAGTCAATACACACATCTTCAGATCGATGAGGACCTCAACGCACTCTTTGACGCACAGACTACCTATGATCAAGCGATGGCTGCGATCCGCACGGTACAAGATGAGCATCTCGGTAAGCGGTTTCATCTAAAAGGTGAGGGATTTAAGATAGAGAAGAGTGGTCAGAAGTTTCGAATAGATGCTAATGAGAAAGAGCTCCAGGATGAGGATATCACAGCACTCTATCGATTGGTCGACTTTATCCGTCTGCGAGAGGCTTGACTCCTGAGTGAGTGCCCTTGCAGGTAACGCTCAGATCAGACTACAGCCACGATCCATTTGGTAATGAAGTATCCGCCTATGACCAACCATGCGAACATCACCCCTGCTGTGTACAGTGGAGCAAGTCCAAGGCCTTTGAACTTCGAAAAACGTGTCCCCATGCCCAAAGCCGTCATCGCCATAGTCAGTAAAAAGGTATCTATCTCGTTGATATAGTCTACGATGTTCTCCGGTACGATCTGCAGTGAGTTAAACCCAGCCATACCGATAAAGTAAACGGCAAACCATGGGATGACGATCTTGACGCCACTGCTCACGCCACCAGCTTTCTGCGTTGCATAAGAGAGGTAGATCCCCAGAACGATAAGCATCGGTGCGATCATGATGACCCTGGTCATCTTCACGATCACGGCTGCATTAGCCATCTCAGTATCGGGACCGTTCATGCTTCCGACTGCTACGACCTGTGCGACCTCATGGATGGTACCACCCACATAGATACCAAACTCACGTCCGCTCATATCGAGGAGGCCTGAGCTATAGAGGGCCGGATAGAGGAACATCGCTATGGTTCCAAACAAGACGACCATAGAGACGGCGATAGCGGTCTTATGCTCTTCAGACTTGAGTACCGGTTCGGTCGCAAGCACTGCTGCTGCCCCACAGACTGATGCCCCTGATGAAGTCAGGATGGAAGTGTCACGATCCATCTTAAAGAGTCTCTGGCCCACCCATGTACCAAGGATAAATGTCGATGCGAGCATGATGAGTGAGACAAGGAAGCCCTCCATCCCTACTTCAGCGATCTGCTGAAAGGTGATACGAAAACCATAAAAGACGATAGCAAAACGTAAGATCTTCTTTCCCGAAAAGACGATACCCGTCTCCCAGGCAGCGGGGATGTGATTGTGAAGTGTGTTTGCGTAGAAGATACCGATGACGATACCGATGACCAAAGGAGAGATACCAAGATCGCGGACGCTACCGATACCGGCGATCATTGTCGCTGCCGCAGCAAAGATCGCTACAAAGATGATGCCATTGATCGTCCCTGCACGTTTTTCCGGAGAGAAAGCCATAAGAGCCCTTTAAATATTCTAAGTGTTATAAATTGCGGGATTATAACTAATGGGCACTTCTAGCATCATTTACTTAAGACGCCTTCCTTATAGCCTTGAGTTGGACAAGCCGACGACGACTTTTACCGATAAACTTCTTCACTGCCTTATACTCTTTCACCATACTCTCCAACTCTTTCTCTTCAGACTCATTCGCCATCCGCTTTTTCAACTCTCTTGCTTTGACCTCAAGTTGCCCAATGATCTTTTTCAGCTTTTCGATCTTCTTCTGCTGCTTCTTCTTTTTAAGATCAAAAAACTGTTCTGCTTTTTCAAGAATACTCATGCTCTGTTACCTCCTCAAGTTCTATGCCTCGTATTTGCGGATCTTCGATCCATAAGATCGTTGCCATCTCCAGCAGATTCTCGGCAATACTATAAGCGTAGCCACTATCATTGATCAGTGATGTCGCCATCTGCGTATCTATCTTGTCCTGACGGACCATCTCATCAATATGATCATTGGTGATCATATCCATCTTCTCCATCTCTGCTCTGATAAGCTCGATCTGTGTCGCAGCGAGTATATCATTGGGCTTCTGACGCACTCTCTCTATCTCACGAAGCATAGAGCCCATCTTCTCACGAATAGTGTTGTACTCTTGACGGATATAGAGGTTATCGCTGTGGATATAGCGAAGGATGTTCTTGTTCAGCTCTTTGACATGCTTCAATGCCTCGACAATATCACGGCTTGCAAGCTTATACTGGTAGACACGATGCTGTCCTCTGGCATCCATATGGATCTGTGCCATCGTACTGTACTTGATGATCTCACCGTAGAGCCCTTTGATATGCCTGCGATAGTAGTGATCGACATCGATGGGGATACGCTGCCGGGACTGCTCGACGATCTCACCCATCGCCCTGTCCGACCAGACGTCATGCCGGTGTAACAGCAGTCCATGCGTCAGGGCCTTGATAGCTTTATCATAGAGGCGCTGCGTCTCTTTTCCCATCGCTGCCAATGCCGCTTCAGGCACCTCTACAACAGTGTCATCAAGATATTTCGGCTTCTGTGTCGGCACGTTCTTCGGGGCGAAATAGCGCTGCAGTACGGTGACCATCTTAGTAGTAAAAGGGGCCACGACCAGCACACCGACAAGGTTGAACATAGTATGAAACATCGCCAACTTCAACGTGTAGTCATCTTCTGCTATCCCAACCATACCAGCGACCACATCGACTGCATCGGCAAACTGATAGATAAAGATCACCGCGATAAGCGCAGTGATGACGTTAAAGATGACATGTGCAGCTGCCAACCGCCTGCCATTCTCATTGGATGTCATAGCTCCCATCACAGCCGTGACAGTCGTCCCTATGTTCGCACCGATCGCTAGGCCAAGTGCATTAAGATAGACGATCTGTCCTGAAGCCAGTGCAGTGATGATGATCGCCATCGTAGCACTGCTGGACTGGATGATGACCGTAGCGACTGCGCCAAGGAGGATGTAGATAAGTATGCCCCACATGCCCGGGACATAGAACGCTGCCAGGTCAAGACCCTCTTTAAGCGTATCAAAGCCCTCTTTCATATAGCCGATGCCCAAGAAGACAAAACCAAGTCCCAAAAGGACTGTACCTACACCCTTTGCCACCGTATGCTTGTTAAAACGCAAGGTGACACCAAAGACAAGCATCGGCATAGCAAAGTAAGCGATCTTGATCTTCAGACCAAAAAGGGCTACTATCCAGGCGGTTGTCGTCGTCCCTATATTTGAGCCAAAGATGATCCCGATGGCCTGACCCAGACCAATAAGACCGGCTGATAGAAAGGAGATGGCTATGACGGTGACAAGCGATGAGCTCTGCACTACCGAGGTCACAAAGAAACCACTAAGGATCGCTTTGGAAAGGGTATCGGTAGTCTTCTCCAGAAAACTCTCCAGCATACCTCCGGCAAAGAGCTTAAAGCCCTCCTCCATAAAGAACATACCGACCATAAAGATCGCGACACCCGCACCGATGACTTTAAAGTCATCACTGACGATCATCGCATAGCCAAGGATACTCAGCATCATAAACGTCATAAGCTGTTTAAACATACACATCTCCCAATTGGGTATAGCTCTCTTATTCCTTGATAACGATACTCAACTCATTATCGACATACTCACCTTCGGATGATTCACTGCTCTGTACCTCTTCGACTCTCATGCGCTCCGGTGCTGTCTTCGTCTCCACCTCGAGGTAGGTCGTTATCGCCTTCGCACGAGCAGTGGCAAGCGAACTTAGCTCATCATCACTGACCACTTGCATACCGATGAACTTCTCTTTTAACTCATCAAAATATTTTATACGGTAGATATCGTCATCTTCATATTTTTTATGCAGTCTATCCTGCATCTCATCAATAAGATCATCACCATAAGCCTCTTCCAGGATATCTTCGGCAATAGGGATGGCGATCGTCTCATCTTTTTTCATCTTCTCCGAATCGACCTCACTCAAGATATGTGCGATCGCCTTATCATACTGCAGGGCGTAGTGGTCCCTCTTCACATCGTAAGCTCCAGTGACTCCAAGCTCCAGTTTTGGACGCTTCTCCAGCGCTTTTGCAAGCGTATCGAGCTTCTCTTTCTCAGGTGGAAGAAGCTCTGTCTTACCCGGCTCAAAAGCGATAGCCTTGAGTTCATCGCCTTCGATCCCCAACATGGAGCCGAGGAAGTTAAACGGTGAAGCGACTATGCCTATGATCATATTGCTAAAGGCCTTCCATACCGTCGCTCCATATTTGAAGTCAGGGTTATCAAGATCGCCTTCGACCGGCATATTGATATCGATGATCCCATCACTGTCTTCAAGTAGCGCGATCGCCAGTCCCAAAGGAAGACTGACAGCATCCTCACTCTCTACATCATCACCGAGTTCAAGCTTGTTGATGATGACGCTATTAGAACCCTCTAATGCTCCCTTATTGATCTTATAGCCCAGTCCGACAGAGAGTTTACCACTGTCGATCTTTCGTCCTGCAAACTGCGCCGAGTAAGGAGAGTAGTTGTTAAGGGCCAGGTTCTTAAAGTCCACTTCCATATCGGTGTAGTGTTTCGGATCAGAACTGCTGAGAGCTCCTTTAAGTTTGGCAAACCCATAACGGTCGATGACCCCTTCCATGTCGACCTTCGTCATCTCTTTAGGTTCCGTTGAGATGGCATAGACGGTCCCTTTGACATCATGTACATAGGTATTAAAGCGCAGAGGCAGTGAGAAGTCGGCGAAGTTGGTACTGCTGCCATCGATGGCTACCTTTACGATGGTCACCGGGAATGGCTCACTTTTCGTCGTATTTGACTCTGCTACCGGTGCCTCCAGCTCTTCTAGTGCTGCACCCTCTTTCTCTTTTACCAGTTCAGAAAAGTTCATCACTTTGTTCTCATCGATGATGACATTGGCATAGAGCGTCTTCATATCGATCTCTTCAATAAATAGCTTATTTGGAGCATACTCAAAGAGATAAGGGTCTATCGTGATATCCTCAAAGGCGAACAAGACGCTGTCATCATGAGTATCATTGGCGACAAAGTCAGAGATACTCAGACTTCCCATCAGCCTCAGGTCAGGTTTGGATGATGACACTTCGTAAGACTCCTTAGCCTTGATGTTTAGCGACCCTCGTTTGATGCTCACATAAGCACCCTCCTGGATGTA
>JAUWRZ010000078.1 GCA_030610325.1 Sulfurimonadaceae bacterium
TAAAAGTGGAGAAACTCTATAAGATGAATGGAGCTGATTTTGCACTGGTACTTGAACCGAAAAAAGAGTTCGTCAGCCTTAGATCTTATCTTAAAGAGCTATCTGAGACTTTGAAAAATATAAAATACAACTATAAGAACAATGATATCTACCTTGATATCACGCTTGCTTCATCGGTAAGCAGTGAGCTTGAGAGTACGTTCTCAAAAGTAAGTATGGCACTGCGTTATGCACAGAAGATGCGATTGGATTTTTGGATATATGAGGATCGTATGCACTTTAAACGTGAGTATGAGAATAATCTTCTGATCTCCAAAAAGATACGTCGTGCGGTCGAAGGTTCCGGGATAGTCCCCTATTTTCAACCGATCATGTCAAATAAGACAGGAAAAATAGATAAATATGAGTGTCTGGCACGCCTTATTGATGAAAATGGAAGAGTCTTATCTCCCGGACAGTTCTTAAGTATCTCCAAGACCATCAAGGTCTATCCGCAGGTCACAAAAAGTATTATAGAGAAGAGTTTTGAACGCTTTAAAGGGCTTCCTTATAAGTTCTCGATAAACCTCTCTTCAGACGATATCATGGATGGTGATACCTACCGGTTTATTCTGAAGACACTGGAGACATCAAAGATGGGTAAACAGGTGATCTTTGAGATCGTCGAATCCGAAGATATCCAGAACTATCGGAAGATCTCAGAGTTTATTGTCGCCGTGAGAGCATTTGGGGTAAAGATAGCTATCGATGATTTTGGAAGTGGTTTCTCCAATTTCTCCTATCTTACAAAGATAAATATGGATTATGTGAAGATCGACGGTTCACTGATAAGAGATATCACTAACGATATCCAGTCTGAGATCGTCGTCGAGACTATCATCGATTTTGCTAAAAAACTGGGTATCAAGACCGTAGCGGAGTATGTCCACTCCAATGATGTCCAGGCTAAGGTCATAGCGATGGGAATCGACTACTCTCAGGGTTTTTACATCAGTGAACCAGAACCTACTTTATTGGTCTCATAGAGGAACATGCTCCTCTCTATCAGCACTCGAGATGGGCATAGTCTTTCAGGGTCATAAAGGGTCTCATATAATGAACAGATCTCTTAGTAGATCTTCAAAAAAGATGTAGAGAATATGATACAATCAACCCTGTTTAAGCCATCAAACAAGGATGTTATTGTGCAATTAGAGAGAAGATCACCCTTGCCTCGACTTATTATAAAAAGTCTTCTGTTATATCTGTTTGTCCTATTTTCTTCTGTTTTAGCTGATCCTCTTCCTGAAGGTTTTGTCAATCTGAAAAAAGAGATACCTGGTATAGAGATCGAACTTCGATACGCATCAGATGATAATTTTCTGGGTAGGCCGGTAGAGGGTTATGAGAGAGTTAGTTGTCTTATAACAAAAGAGGCGGCGGAAGCGCTTAAGAAAGTGCAAGAAGAGCTAAATGCTTTTGGTCTTGGTCTGAAAGTCTTTGATGCTTACCGTCCTCAACGTGCTGTTGATGATTTTGTAGTGTGGGCAAAAGATGTAGAAGACAGAAAGATGAAGGCTTATTACTATCCTGATGTCGCAAAAAAAGATCTTTTCTCTCAGGGTTATATCGCTGCGAGGTCAGGACACTCGAGAGGCAGTTCAGTCGATCTGACTATCATCTCATCTGCTAAAGGAGTATCTAAAGAGCTGGATATGGGAACAGCCTGGGACCTCTTTGGTCCGCAGTCATGGGGTAAAGATCTCTCTGTGACACCGCAACAACGTGCTAACCGGATGTTACTGCAGACCCTGATGCAAAAATATGGCTTCAAAGCACTCAAAGAGGAGTGGTGGCACTTCACGCTTGTAGATGAGCCTTTTCCTAAAAACTATTTTGACTTTATAGCCAAGTAATATCTTCTGTACTGGTAAAAGTGGGCTGAAAGTATCTATTGAGGTCATGGAAGAAGATGTCTGATAGGAACACTTTGATATAGTCTTCTCAATTTTTTTGGGAGATGGATAATGGTCTTAGCTGTATCACTTTTTTTGGTAACTCTTCTGTTTGTCATCTGGCAGCCGAGAGGGCTTCAGATAGGTACGACAGCTGTTATCGGTGCGTTAGCGGCACTGGCTTTGGGAGTCGTGGACTTTGATGATGTCTTCGCAGTAACGGACATCGTCTGGGACGCGACACTCGCTTTCATAGGTATCATCCTTCTTTCGATGGTCCTTGATGAGATCGGTTTCTTTGAGTGGGCAGCGTTGAAGATGGCCCGTTTGAGCAAGGGAAACGGGCATCTTATGTTTGTCTACATCCTTCTACTTGGTGCGATAGTAGCAGCACTTTTTGCTAATGACGGTGCAGCACTGATCCTTACTCCTATCTTACTGGCAAAGATGAAGCACCTTAAGATGGACCCGCTGGCGATCTTTGCCTTTTTGATGGCAGGTGGCTTTATCGGCGACAGTGCTTCTAGTCCACTTGTGATCTCAAACCTGACTAACATCGTAACAGCCGGTTATTTTGATATAGGTTTTTGGGAGTATGCCAAGACGATGTTCTTGCCAAACTTGTTGAGTATAGTGGCTTCTATCATCGTGCTATGGATCTATTTCCGCCGTTCTATCCCTCTGCGGATCAATATCGATGAGCTTCCGGAACCGTCATCAGCGATAAAAAACATGACGATGTTCAGATTGAGCTGGTTCTTTCTTCTTCTGTTGATGGTCGGTTACTTTATCGGTGACTATTATGATCTGCCGGTATCTCTTTTCGCACTGGGTGGGGGTATACTCTTCTTACTCATCGCAGATCACTATAAAGCGGTAAAGCCTATCATGACGATCAAAGCCGCTCCCTGGCAGGTAGTCTGGTTCTCCATCGGTCTCTATATTGTCGTATTTGGCCTTAAGAACGCGGGATTGACCACTTATCTGGCAGAGATCATCACCAGTATGCAGAGTATGGGGAACACAGTCGCTGTCATAGGTACAGGTTTTCTCTCAGCAATACTTAGTTCTGTGATGAACAATATGCCGACGATAATGGTGATGGATATAGCCATCGCCGAATCAGGACACGATGCCCTGGCTTATGCCAACATCCTCGGCTCAAATCTTGGACCGAAGATGACCCCTATCGGTTCACTTGCGACACTGCTGTGGTTACATGTCCTGGCGCAAAAAGGGGTAAAGATAGGTTGGCTTGAATATATGAAAGTCGGGCTTGTCATCACCCCTCCAGTACTGTTAGTCGCGTTACTCGGACTTGTCTGATGTCTCAACGAGACAGAAAGTACTTAAAGGCAGATAGATGAGTCATCATCACCATCATCATGAGGTCAGTGGCAAGAACCTGTTGATCACCATCATCTTAAACATCATCATCACCGTCTCTCAGATCATAGGCGGGATCATCTCCGGTTCTTTGGCTCTACTGAGTGATGCGATGCATAACTTCAGTGATGTACTGGCGCTGGTGATCGCTTATGGAGCGAACCGTCTTGCAACACGTCCGAGTAGTAAGACTCGGACATTCGGTTACAAACGTGCAGAGATCCTTGCTACATTGTTCAATGCTTCTGTCCTTATAGGGATCGCACTCTTTTTGATCGTCGAGGCTTTTCATAAGCTCTATCATCCAGAGTCGGTCGACTCAGTCTGGGTCATCGGTCTTGGACTGCTCAGTATCGTACTTAATGTACTGAGTGTCCTGCTTGTAAAAGATGATGCTCATCATAACATGAACATCAAGGCGGCTTATCTGCACCTGCTAACAGATGTCATGACCTCTGTGGCAGTGGTGCTTGGCGGAGTGTTGATGTACTATTTTGAGCTTTTCTGGATAGACCCGGTCATCTCGGTAGTGATCGCTCTGTATCTTTTAAGTGCCTCATGGGGGCTTATCAGAGAGTCGACAGCAGTACTGATGCAGTTCGCTCCCGAGTCGGTAGACCTTGACGAACTTGAGCAGATTATCATCGCTTATGATGAGATAGAGAACGTCCATCATATCCATCTATGGCGTCTTAGTGACCATGCCATCCACCTTGAGGCCCACCTGGATTTTAAAGACGACTTGACACTTAGTGCATCAGAGTCCATCATAGAGTCACTTGAAAAGGAACTTCATGAGAGCTTTAAGATCACGCATACGACGTTTCAGTGTGAGTATGCTCGTGATGATAATAAGGCAGTCATAGTCTAAAGATGGTGACTATCTATCTGAAATATACCCTGTTTAGGTCTTTTTTGTGAGAATATAATAGGTTTCAAGAAAATATTAGCTAAAATACTTTTTTATTATAGTTCATATTGTCAGGAAGCTCATTGCTTAAAAAGCTCATCTTGCTATCACTACTTCTTATCACTTTACAGGCAAAGAGCAGTGAATTACCGGTATTTACTGCTCAAGAGCAGGCATGGCTTGATGAAGGTCCGGCACTTCGGTTTAGTGAGGTGAACTGGCAGCCACTCTCTTATATAAGTGATGATGGTGAGTTTAGCGGTATGATCGCGGATTATATGCGACTTATCACAGATAGAAGCGGACTGAGCTTTGAACTTGTTCCAAGTATACAATGGTCAGAAGCCCTGGATAAATATGATGCAGATGAGATCGATCTTCTTCCTGCCATCTCCGATCTCGATAAGATGGACCGTCCATTTTTGATGACAGACCCTTATGTGAGTTTCCCCTTTGTCATAGTAGCTGACAAAGGAGTGACCTTTATCAGTGAGACCTCTGAACTTAACGGCTTGCGGGTCGCTGTAGGAAAAGGGTATACCAGTCAACATTTTTTACAACAGCACTATCCGGAGATCACTCTGGTCGAGGTCAATGATGTAGATGCCGGATTAAAGATACTTGAGCGCGGTAAAGTCGACTTTTTTGTAGGACATCTGGCTGCTGTGATCTATGCCTTGGAACACAACGGGCACTCCACTTTGAAGATCGCAGGAAAGACCGAGTTTACCTTTAAACATCGCATAGGTATCGACCCGAAGTTCCCACATGCCATCACTGCTATCAATAAAGTATTTGAGTCTATCTCAGATAAAGAGCATAACAGTATCTATAACCGTTGGATCACGACTTATAGGGCTGAGAGCGACTACACTCTCTTGTGGGGTCTTGGTCTGCCACTACTCATCATCTTCTCGTTCTTCGCTTACCGTCATAATGCACTACATCGCTACAATATGATGCTTAAGAAGATCTCGGAGGTAGATAAACTCACACAGCTCTACACCCGTCTGAAAATAGATAATCTACTTGATGAGGAGCATTACAAATCAAATCGCTATAAAGCTCCTCTAAGCGTCATACTTTTTGATATCGATGATTTTAAGTCAGTCAATGATATGCATGGCCATCAAGTAGGCGATCAGGTCCTTCAGGAGTTTGCGAAGATCACGAGTCAGACTATTCGTAAGAGTGATGCAGCCGGACGTTGGGGTGGTGAGGAGTTTCTGGTCATCTCCTCGCATACGAACAAAGATGAGGCTTATATCCTGGCTGAGCATCTTAGAGAGGCGATCGAAGAGCATAGCTTCTTACATAATCAACAGCTCACAGCCAGTTTTGGAGTCGCGACCTATATTGAAGGTGAAGAGATCACCACGTTGATAGGCAGGGTCGATAAAGCGCTCTATTCGGCTAAGCGAAATGGTAAGAACATCATCATCTCATAGGAGAGAAGTCAGATGAGAAAAGTCATCATAGTGTTACTGTTTTTGGCATCGACACTGTCTGCTGCTGCACTGGAATGGTCACATGACTACAAAGCAACGCTTCATCAAGCACAAGATGCAGATCTTCCACTACTTATCTATGTCTCACAGCCTGGTTGTGGTGTCTGTGAGTGGATGGAGGAGAACGCTTTTGCTGATAATGCAGTCCAGACTTATTTGGAAAAACACTATAAGATCGCCAAGTTCGAACTTGGTGATAAAACACTTCCCAAACATCTAAAGCCTTATGCTACACCTACCTTTTATATCCTTAATACAGAAGGCAAAGAGATCAGAGAGACCTTGATGGGTGGAAAGACACCCAAATCGTTTCTTGAGTATCTTGAAGAGGGTCATTCCCTTTATAGCCAGCAAGTAAAAATAGAGCTAGTGGACTATCGGGAGTAAACGAGGATGGACACGCTGCTCTATCTTGGTGTCATCTTTGTCCTTGGTGCATTGACAGAGTGGTCAAGTCCTAAGCTACACCTCTCCAAGGTAGTCGGCTACATGGTCGTCGGACTAGTGATCGCTCCGGGGACTTTTGGACTTTTCCCCCACTCTTTCGTAGTCGATGTCCACATCATCATCGATCTCTCTCTCGCTTTGATATCTGTTTTGGTAGGTGCGAGTCTTAAGCGCTCTGAGCTTCTTGATAAGACAAGACAGATCTTCTCTGTGACTCTGTTTGAGGCGCTTTTTGCTTTTTTGGTAGTCACAGGAGGATTTTTCCTACTGGCAGGATGGGTCTTTCCCGGGGTTCAGGAACCACTGGTCATCGCACTTTTATTGGGAGGTATCGCATCAGCATCAGCACCTGCAGCGACACTGGCTATCATACAGGAACTTCATGCCTATGGGAGGTTTAGTAAGATACTGCTGGCGGTAGTAGCAGCTGATGACGCTATGGCACTCATCCTGTTTGCTTTCGCGATGACTTTGAGCTCGACACTGCTTGGTTCGGGTAGCATCGACTACTCCAGTCTGTTACAGGCTTTGTATGTCATCGTCGGCAGTATTATCATCGGTCTGCTGGCTGGAGTCCTGACAACATGGTTTGAGAGGCTCTTCTCTCACCATAAAGGGATGGAGACGATCGCAACACTGGGAACGGTGTTCATAACCTACAGCGTGTCTGGAAAGCTGGGACTTGAACCGCTTTTGGCAACACTTGTCATGGGCATGGTATTGGCAAATCTCTCTAAGGATTTTGACCTGGTCGAGAAAGAGATAGATAACCATATCATAGAGATCGTATTTATGCTCTTCTTCATACTTTCGGCTATGCATCTTGATCTCTCAGCACTGCTGGCACTGCCATTAGCTGTCATCACCTATCTTCTTCTGCGCATGATCGGAAAGATCGGAGGTGCCTATTTTGGTGCCAGAGTCTCTGGATGTGACAGGAGTATCCAGCAATATCTTGGTCTGGGCCTCTTTCCTCAGGCCGGTGTCGCTATTGGCTTGGCACTCTCTATTCAAGACCATAGTGGTTTTGAGGCATTTGCTCCAATGATCTTAAACATCATCATCGCGACAACGATCGTTCATGAGTTCATCGGTCCATTCTTGACACGTTATGCTCTGGAGCAGACCAAGTAGGGGTAGAGCGCTCTTATTTAGCCTGTTGATAGGTACTATTGACACTATTTCCATCTATATACCACTCTCATGTCTTCTCAAGACATCGAGCATGTACGCACGCATTTTCCACATTATCCTCATCTATACTGCCCTCATGACAAAAAGGAGTGAGTTATCACTGGTAGAAGGTCAGATAGCGTCAAGATCGGAATAGAATGTGCTAAGAATGCGATGGTCAGAGCTTGGCGTTACTATTATGACAACCCAAATAAAAAAGGATCCAAGATGAAAAAGATAAGTACAAGATATTTGATCATGTCCATGACAAAATATGGTAACAAAGTCCTGGAGGTATTGGCCTCAAAAGAGGAGGCACGCAAAGTGCTTGATGAGTATAAGACATTCTACGTGAACAATGTGAGTTCACTATATATAAAACAGGTAGTGGTACGTTAGTCTCATATCTCTCGTACTACAGTTTTAACAAGTAGCCTACATAAACAGGGATAATGATGTTTTACCTTTTTACTGCCGGTATGTTTATTGCGACACTTCTCCTTATGAGTCTACCTGTGATCGCAGGGATCGCTGGACATATACAAGACCCGGATATGCCAAAATCAGTCTTCTCCTGATCTTCAGGACACAATGAGCTCACAAATATCAAGTATTGTACCTTCTATCAAATATAGAAGGAGATACTATGAAAACAAAGATATTGATATTGGCCTTGCTATTGAGCATCTCTCAGGCTTACGCCTGGGGTGATAGAGAACAAGGTGCATTGATAGGCTTCATCAGCGGTATGGCTGTCTCGAATGTCTATCAGAGCCATCGTTTAGGAGATGGGCATCGAAATGCTCA
>JAUWRZ010000007.1 GCA_030610325.1 Sulfurimonadaceae bacterium
AACCTGTGTTCCAGTAGATAAGGAAGATACCGATCAGCATACCAAGGTCAGCGATACGGTTCATGATGAACGCTTCGTTCGCTGCCCCTGTCGCTGACTCTTTGTGGTACCAGAAACCGATCAGCAACCATGAACAGAGACCAACGCCTTCCCAACCTATGAAGAGACCAGCAAAGTTATCACTCATGACCAGGATCATCATCGAGAAGACGAAAGCTGAAAGGTATGAGAAGAATCGGTTAAAGCCCTTGTCATGATCCATATAACCTATGGAGTAGATATGGACTACTGTAGAGACGATAGTGACGACCATCATCATCGTCACGGAGACCTGGTCTACTACAAAGCCAAACGGTATGTAAAGGTCACCCGTCTCCATCCATGTCATCATCTCGACATGTACAGTATTACCTGCAAGCACATGAGTAAGCAGTATGGTACTACTTACCAGTGAAGCGAATAGAAGGCCGGTCGGGACCAGACCCGCAATGATCGTCTTTGGACGAGCGCCAAACAGACCAGCAAAAAGCGAGCCTACAAGCGGTGCAAAGAGTGCAATATATAAATACGTTTCCATTTCCATCATCCTCGCATCGTTGTCATCATATCTAAGTCGATCTTACCAGTACGCTTGTACCAGACGATCAACAGACCAAGTCCGACTGCCACTTCAGATGCTGCTATCGCGATGACGAAGAACGCAAACATCTGACCAGTCAGGTCACCGTAGTAGTGTGAGATCGCCGCAAATGCGACATTGACCGAGTTTAGTAAGATCTCTGTAGCAAAAAAGAGCAACAGAAGGTTCTTACGACGCATGACACCGATCAGTCCGATAGCAAACAGTATCGTCGAAAGGACCAGATAGTGTGAAAGTCCGATTTCCATCATGAGGCAGCCTTTTCATTGGTTTCGACCGAAAGTGGAGACTTGTCTTCATCTAACAGTGTCAACGAGGTGTCCATCTTCTTACCGGCAAGGATAATACCACCGATCATAGCCACCAGCAGCATCACCGCAGCGACCTCGAACGGGACCAGATATTTGGTAAAGAGTACCATACCTACAGCCTGAGCATTACCGACACCTTCCTGAACAGGATAGAGTGCAGCGATATTGTCAGAGACGATCGGTGCAGCAAAGATAAGTACGATAAGCAGTGCAGCCATACCACTCATACCAAAGACCAGCATCGGAGATGTACGTTTTTCTACGACATCGCGTGTCGTATCGAAGAACATCATACCAAAGGCGTAGAGTGCCAGTACAGCACCTGTATAGACTATGATCTGTACTGCACCAAGGAAGTCTGCCCCGAGAATAAAGAAAAATGCCGAGATAAAGATCATTCCGGCTGCCAGTGAAGTCAGGGCGTAAAGTGCCTGAGAGGTCAACACAGCTATCGAGAACATCGAAATAGTCAAGATGGCAAAAAGATAAAAAGCGATTGCTTCAAACATCATAACTCCTTAATACGCAAGAGGCGTTTTCTTAACGCTCTTGTCACTTCCTGGGATAATAGCACCGAATCCAGGGAACTCTTCCTGCTGTCCGGCTTTTAAAGCATCGATCGGTGTCAACATATCTTCGAACTCTACAAAGTGTGCACGCTGCTCTGAAGCGTTCTCATAACGACCGCCATGAACGATCGCCAGCTCTGGGCACACTTCCGCACAGTAACCACAAAAGATACAGCGTCCAAGGTTGATACTGTACTCAGTGACCTCTTTACGACTGTTCTCATCATACTTAGTGTCCATTCGGATACAGTCAGAGATACAGATCTTCTCACACAATCCACAACCGATACAGCGTTCTGTACCTGATTCGAAAAGACGTAACATCTTATGGACCGCGCGATAACGTGGTCCTATAGGTAACTTCTCTTTAGGATACTGAACGGTATGGATGTCAAATTTGAACATCTCACGCAGTACGACCCATAGACCTACAAAGAGCTCACCTTTGAGTGATCTTGAAGCCACCTGCTTGAACTTACCCCAACCTGTCTCGGGATAATCCTCGATGTCCACCATATAGTAGCCATCTTCTCCAACATTTCTGTCTTTAAATTTTTCAAAACTCATTGCGCACCCTTAAAACATCATCACGATGCCGGTGATCACTATATTGACCACGGCAATCGGCATTAGTACCTTCCAGCAGAGCCACATCAGCTGGTCTGGTCTTACATCCGGCCACGCAGCACGTGTCCAGAGAAAGAAGAAGAAGATAAACGAGACTTTACCCAGAAGCGCGAGCGCTCCACCAACTGAACCATCACCAAAACCGCCAAGGAATATCAAGGCGATCACAAAGGAGATGAAGAACATGTTGGCATATTCACCAATAAAGAAGAGACCCCAACGCATACCGGAGTACTCAGTACCGAAACCATCGATGATCTCATGGTCATTCGCTATGAGGTGGAACGGTGTACGTCCAGTCTCTGCGAATGCTGCGATGACAAACAGGACAAAGGCTACCGGCTGTGACCAGATCATCCAAGAGCCTACACCCGCAGCCTGATAGTTATTAAAATCTATCAGAGAGAGTGATCCGACCATCATTATCGGAGCGAGAAGCGACAGTCCACTTACGACCTCATAAGAGATAAAGACCGACGCGGCACGCGCAGCGGAGATAAGTGACCACTTATTTGCCGAAGCCATACCACCAAGTAGCGGACCATAAAGTCCGATCGCCATGACACCCAGTATGTAGAGAATACCGACATTGATGTCTGAGATAATAGGATGGACCTCATAACCAAAGATCGTAAAACTCGGCATGAACGGGATAGCAGCCGCCGCCATAAAGGCGGTCGCTGCAGTGATCACTGGTGCGATCTTAAAGATAGGACCGACGACGTTCTGTGGGACGATATCCTCTTTTGTGAAGAGTTTTACACCATCAGCCGCGATCTGAAGCAGACTGTACGGACCGACATGCATCGGCCCCAGTCGTCGCTGCATGAAAGCCAACACCTTTCGTTCGAAGTAGGTACCAAATCCGGCCAGCGCCGAAAATACCAGCAGGAGTATGACGATCTTGATGACCGTCTCTATTAAATATGCTGTATCCATCTATTACACCTTTTGAATCGAAGCTGTAGCAAAGCGATAACCGCCAAACAGAGCCTCTGAATTGATATTAGCATCGAACGTCGGTAGATAAGCTATCTCACCGTCGATCTTATTATCACTGATGACCTTGACACTCACCTCACCTGCTTCAGTCTTGACACTCACGACATCCCCAGCTTCAAGCTCACTAGCACTAAGTGCTGACTCACTCATGTAGAGTCCGCCTTCAGCGATGAGTTGATGCGCTTTGTTCGTAAATGGTGTGAACTGACGTACCGGGTTAGCAAGATAGACCAAAGTACCATCAAGCGCCTGGTCCTCATCGATCGGCGTCACATGCTCGTCTTTCTTCATCCTCACCGGCATCTTACCAAGCAGATAACCACGTACTTCCTCACCAGCATTGGTATAGTGGTTTGGAAGATCATCGAACTTACGTGTCTTAAAGCCACGTGACGTCGGAAGCTGCTCGGTGTAATCGATCGTGTACTCGGCTTTAAGACCAAGTGCGTTTGCTATGTCATTAAGTACATAACCGCCATATCCTACCGCCACATTGGTCGGATTGACACGCTTGTTGATACTTGTAAGCGTACCCTCTTGCTGATTGATGGCTGGCATATCCAGGTCACCATCACCAAGACCGGAAAGAACGAAATCACCTTGAGTGTTGTAACCGACAGCATACTCGCCAGCTTCATCATCAAGATCACAGATAAGTCCTACACCAAGCGTATTGGTCAATGTAGGGATCATTACCAGCTCGAACGCTGAGTACTTCTCGATCAGTGCCACCAGACGGGCGATGTTCTGAGAAGATGGATGCGTATAGAGGTCCGGTCCGACGATCAGCGAGAACGTCTCCTTCTTCTTAAGCAGTTTTAGCAACGTCTCTTCAAACTTAGCCGGTGCACCGACGATCTCCAGCAGGCGGTTCTCATCGACCTCTACCTCTTTGGAGACCTTCTTAGGCACCATCTTGGTCACGTCTGAAGTGACCTCTTCTTCTTCACCAGTCTCTTTATTGACGACCTTCTTAGTGACCTGTGTGACCACCTTCTCTTTGATCGTCTCCGTGACAGTCACGGTCTTCTCACTGTGGAAGCCTGCAAGATAGTCGACGACTTTCTTAGGTAGAAGGTCTTTGTTCGCGAAAAGGTCAAGGATCAGATACAAGACCGCCTCTTCCTGAAGCGGAGCATGGTTGATACTTACTACGTTCTTGCTCATACCATCGACTACAGGATCAGCTACCGGATGAAAATAGAGTCCGGCACCTTTCATCTGTACGGCATTGTTAAAGGCATAACGTGCATTCGGATTATCTGATTTGAGTGCAGTACCTACAGAGACTACAAAGTCTGTGTTATGTACTTTCTCAAGATCAGAGCCGTAGATAGATGAACGACTGACAACAGAGTAATCACGCAAGAAGGTCTTGAAGTCCTGTGCATCTTTATTGACAAGTCTATAACCGAACTTATCTTTCAGACGCTGAAGGATAAGTGCCTCTTCATTGGTGATCGTCGAAGTAAAGTTGATGGTATCGGCTTTCTTGAACGCATCAAGCGCCGCAGCAAACGCCGTCTCATCTTTTGTCACATCACTGTTTTGATAATCATATCCATAACGTCCCGCACCACATAGAGAGACATAGTTCCACTCATTGCTTACACGGTAGATCTTCTCTTCAGGATTATCTATGCTTGTGTGCTTCGTATCATAAGAGATCTGACATCCCGCGCTACAGTGACCACAGGTCGCAGGGACCTGCTTATGCTCCCATGCATTGGAGGTGTAGATGTAATCTGTATCTACAAGTGCACCGACCGGACAGACTGCGGCACACTCACCACAACTTGTACAGTCAAGCATCTCTTCACCGCTGGTCAGACCGATAACAGACTTGTTCAGCTTGTTCCACATCGCGTATGCATCTTTTGGCATGCTCTCTTTAAAGCTACCATCGATCGCACCAGCACCACGTGGGACAGTCTTGAGTGAGTTATCACCTATCATATCTTTACAGGCAGTGACACAGCGCTCACAGACTATACAGAGGCCCGGATCGTAGTGTATATGACCCCAGTCTACAGATGAACGGTCTACATCGGCTATGGTATAGCTTTGTGAGTCTACGCCCAGTTCCAGTGTGTAGTTTTGCAGTTCACACTCGCCGGACTGATCACAGACACCACACTGAAGAGGATGGTTGACATCATAGACTTCCATGATGGCACGACGTTCCTTTTCGATGTTCTCAGTCGTAGTCGTAATATTCATCCCGCTTTTTGTCTTTGCATTACATGCATAGACCTGCTTGCCATCTGCCTCGACGAGGCAGATACGACAAGCTAGTGTCGGACTACACCTTGTCAGGTAACAGATTGCCGGTATAAAGATATCATTCGCACGAGCAGCATTGAGTATGAACTCACCCTCTTGTGTCTGAAACTCTTTTCCGTCAATGGTAATCGTTATTTCGTTTGCCATCACACCCTCTCTATCTTAACTTGATTGTATCTGTAGCTCTCATAGTTCTCACTACTGTCAAATGACGGGTTGAGTGCAACAGTACCTTTTAGTCTCTCATCTACTTTAAACACACGCTCGTACACATCCTCACCGACAGTGAACCTGACACGTTCGCCATCTTTTATCCTTGCCGCTACAGCGAACTGTTCTGAACCTCTCAAGAGCGCTTCATCAATGATCTGATGCGCCTTATCAGTAAACGGATTGAACTGCATAAGCGGATCACAACGGTAGATGACACTACCGTTGAACTCTCTGATATCAGAGATGGCATCGACAGTAGCAGAAGTCTCACTCACCATAGGAGCGAGTCTATAACCCCGGACCTCTTCACCGACATCTGTGTAGTGGTTTGGAAGATCATCAAAGCGTACCTGACTGAAACCACTCTCTTGTGGAAGCTGTACGGTATAGTCGATGACATGCTCACTCTTCATACCAAGCGCATTGGCAATATCATTGAGCTCATAGCCATGATAAGCCAATGCTGCGTTCATAGGCACGACTCTTTTATCGATATTGGTGAGTGTTCCCTCCTGCTGCGATAGAGCAGGCATATCAAGATCGCCCTCACCATCACCCAATGCACTCAGGACAAAGTCAGCAGCTACGTTATAGCCCACTGCACTCTTACCCTCTTCGCTGTCAAGGTCACAGATGAGACTGACTCCAAGAGAGTTGGTCTCCGGTGGTATGATCATGACACTGAACGCGCTGTGTCTTTCGATCATACCAGCCATCTTGGCGATATTTACTGCATTTGAGTGGTTGATGAGATCGGCACCGATCACAAGTACCGGATCGTCTCTACGAACCAGCTTTTTCTTAAGTAGTTCCAGCTCTTCCTCACCGACATTGCTCTCACCACTCACATAACCGATATCGAGATCATCGAAAAACGCCTTATGTGTCTCTTTGGCACTCTCATCGACTATCATCTCACAAAGCATCGCAAGTACACCCTCTTCCGAGCCGACTTCGTACTTCACATACTGAGTGACAAGGTTTCGGAGCATCTCATCTTCGATAGGATGCATATAGGCCATGTAACTCTTACGTCTGTTGACTGCGACACTCAGAGCAAAGCGTACCATCGGGTTATCAGTCGAAACTGCTGAACCGATAGTGACGACATAATCGCTTTTTCTTATGCTCTCAAGATCTGCACTATAGAGGCTACTTCCGCTTACAGAAGTAAAAGCGTTCAGGAACTCCTGATACTTCTTCGCCTCTTTATTGATAAGACGGTAGCCGAAGCGCTCTTTCAGTCGCTGAAGCAGCAGAGCCTCTTCGTTACTTATCATCGAATTGAAACGGATCGTATCTGCGTTCTCAAACGCAGACACAGCGATAGCGAATGCATCCTCATCTTTCTCAGAGACACGGTTCTCAAAATCGTAACCAAAACGACCGGCACCACAGAGAGCATCAAAGTCATCTTCGTTCGTCACACGGTAGATGCTCTCCGCACCCAAGGTAGCTGTCCCTTTCTCTTTCTTCTCATAAGTAAGATTACAGGCACTGCTACAGTGTGCACAGGCAGATGGTACTTTCTCAAGTTCCCATACATTAGAGCTGTACTCGAAATCTGTACTGGCCATCGCACCGACTGGACAGACCGAGATACATTCACCACACTGTATACATTTACTAAACGTATTGTCTATCTCGGACTTATATCCACCAGGGCGGATAAAGAGTGCTTCTGAACCGACTACCTCATTACATACACTGGTACACTTCTCACACATGATACATAGATGCGGGTCATAACTGAGTACGCCCCATACCTTTGAGTCACGTCGTTGATCAGCGACAGCGAATGTCTGCTCATCAAGACCGAAGTCCAGTGTCTTGTTCTGAAGGTCACACTCACCACTTTTATCACAGACACCACACTGTAGTGGGTGATTGACATTGTACATCTTCATGATGCTCTGTCGTTCTGAATAAAGCTCCTGCGAATCTGATGTGATCGCAATACCTTCTGTCGGTGGTGTATTACAACTCAGGACAAAACCATCGACACCTTCTGCCTCGACTACACACATACGGCATGATGCCGATGGACTTGTCTTTGCAAGATAACACATGGTAGGGATATATATTCCCTCCCTGCGTGCCACCTGAAGGATAGATTCGCCTTTAGCGGCAGTGACCTGGCGGCCATCGATCGTAAACTGGATCATTTTACTCATGTTGGCTCCTTTACTGCGCTATCATAGCTATATAGTAACAGCGCATACAGCGTTCTGCTTCGCTGAGTCCCTGCTCCTGAGTGAACCCGTAGTTCACCTCTTTGTTGTTGTCTTTACGTTCGTCGACTTCGAGGACTTCACTCTGTTCACGAGGGATACCCGGAAGCCAGCCAGTGACCTTCTCTTTCTTATCATAGACCCGCATCTTGCGAAGGTGGTCTTCCATGATCTCATCATCTGTCAATGTGATCTCACCCGTCTCCATATAACGTGCCATGACAGAAGCAGCACGTTTTGCCTGACCGACCGCATTGACGATCGTCATCGGACCGTATTCACAGTCACCTGAAGCGAAGATGCCTTTACGTGAGGTCATATAGTGGACACCATTGGTCTTGATAGTCCCCCATGAGGTCATCTCAAGTTCCCACTCTTGGGGAAGAAGGTCAAGATCTGCACTTTGCGATACAGCCGGAATCAGGAAATCTGAGTCGATCGTATAAGACTCGCCTTCGATCTTGACAAGCTGAGCTCGTCCGCCGTCAGGGTCTGGTACCAGCTCAAACTTATCGATAAGCAGAGACTTGATGACATCTTCTTCATCATTGATATTGTTCACCGCAGAGTGGAAGAGGAACTCGACGCCCTCTTCTACTGCTTCGTGATACTCTTCATAGGTCGTATTACGGATGATAGTCTTCTCATCACGACGATAGATCATGTAGACTTTCTTGGCATTGGCACGGATAGAACAGCGCACGACGTCCATAGAGGTAAAACCACCACCTACACAGACGACTGTCTTACCGGTAAGGTCTACCTCTTCACCGATACCGTACTTCTCGAAAAGATTGACCTGGTCAAGCATCTCGATCGCGCTCCAGTAACCATCAAGCTCAGGACGTTCATTACTACAACGTACTTTTTTAGAGATACGTGTACCAGTGGCGACCATCACAGCATCATAATCTTTCTCATACTGACGCATCATATCTGCACTCACACGAGAGTTAGTGATGAAATTGACGCCAAGGTCTCTTACTGCTTCTATATCCTGGTTGTATTTATCGATCGGCATACGGTATTCTGGTACACCGACAGCGACCTCACCACCAAGGACCGGCAACTCTTCAAAGACATCTACATGGACACCTTCCAGTGCCAGGTAGTATGCCGTAGTCAGACCGGCAGGACCAGCACCGATGACGGCGACTTTCTTATCACCTTTTGGTTTTGCTTCTGCCGGATGGAAGAAGCCGAAACCGTGATCAGTCTCATAGTCAGCACCCAGACGCTTAAGCTCCATGATGGCAATAGGGGCATCAAGGTTGGTACGACGACAAGCATCCTCACATGGGTGAGGACAGACTCGGCCACAGGTGTGTGCCAATGGCATCGTCTGACGTGTAGCTCTTAGTGACTCATCAAAACGGAGGTCACGAACGCCTTCGATATAACCAGGGATATCGACATGTGCCGGACAGGCATCAGTACAAGGTGCTGTGATCTTTGCGATGTAGTTCACTTCAGTATCATAATGCTTTGATGGCACCTGTTCGTCAATACATCGGTCAAACTCATCTTTAAAATGTTCCATAAGGTCCATAAGAGGATTTGGAACGGTCTTGCCGATCTCACATTTGGAAGTGAGTTGCATGCTTTTAGAGACCTCTTTGAGATGGGCTACATCATCATAGGTGCCTTCGCCACGGGCGATCTTATCTAACAGATCATAGAGGATCCTGCCACCCCAACGTCCCGGTGCACAACGGCCACAAGCTTCGGAATAGACCTGATACTGCGCTGCATACTCTGTTGCAAGCCGTACCACATCCACATCCGGATCAAATAGCGCTACACCGTCCCAGCCTATAAAAGCCTTTGATTCACGATGATCGTCATACTGTGCCGGTAGATTGTAAGCAGACTCTTCCCACGCATCTTCAGCTTTGCCGACATTACTTATCTGCTCGCCTCGCCAAGTGGAAAAATAGACTTTACTCACGTATCATCCTCTCATTTCTTAACAACGATGGTCCAGTCGACCTCATTGAACTTTAAAGAGTTCAGCAGTTCATAACCGCCCTCTTTGATAGCATCTGCACTTTTCTGGACCGATGTAAAATCACCGATCTCAAACAAGATGATCGCCACTCCGCCGTATTCTACTTCGTCTTTCATGATCTCACTCATGCGATCATAAAAATCATCTTTAAGATGACGCAGGTCAAAACGTTTCATATATGCTCCTAACGGTCGACTTCACCGAAGACGATATTGGTAGTACCAATGATCGCAACGACGTCTGGGATATAGTGACCCGGTAAGAGGTCAGTCAAGATTCCTGTGTGCCAGAACGACGGCGCACGCAGCTTAAGACGGTACGGATATGGACCACCCTGGGAGTTGATGTAGTATCCAAGCTCACCTTTTGGTGACTCAGTCGGGATATAGACCTCACCTACTGGAGGACGCATACCCTGAGTGACTAGTACGAAGTGCTGCATCAGTGAGTAGTTCTGCGTCATGATATCGATCTTTGGTGCTGAGATATATTTAGGAGCATGTGCCATCAACTCCGGTGTAGTATCGAAATACATCGGGATCAGTTGATGTAGGATCTTCGCAGACTCACGCATCTCCATCATATAGACCTTATAACGCGCGTAGTTATCGCCCTTATCAGAGTAAGGGATATCAAAGTCTACTTCGTCATAAAGCTCATACGGCTCCTCTTTACGGATATCCCATTTGACACCGGAAGCACGTAACATAGGACCGGTACAGCCCCAGCTTAGTGCCATCTCAGTAGAGATGACTCCGACCTTCTCCATACGCATACGCCAGATACGGTTGGTATCGAGCAGGTCCTCATAATCTTTGATGTTCTCCGGAAGCTTCTCAAGGAACTTTCTGAGATCACCCATAAAGTTATCTGGAAGGTCCAGAGGTACACCGCCGATACGAATAGCTGAGTGTGTAAGACGTGCTCCACAATAGTCCTCGATAAGGTCCATCAGATATTCGCGTTCACGGAAAGCGTACAGGAAGACTGTCATAGCACCGATATCCAGTGCTGTAGTAGCCAGCCAGAAAAGGTGAGACATCAGACGGTTTGTCTCAAGTAGCATCATACGGATGACTTTTGCACGACGAGGTACTTCAAGTCCGATAAGCTCTTCTACTGCCAGGACAAAGCCATAGTTGTTTGAGCTTGACGCGATGTAGTCCATACGATCTGTCGTCGGCATGAACTCATTGTAGATCATGTTCTCAGCCATCTTCTCCATACCGCGGTGAAGGTACCCGACATCCGGATGGGCTTTTACTATCTGCTCTTGTTGCAGGTGCAGCATCAGACGCAGCTGACCGTGAGCTGAAGGGTGCTGAGGACCGAAGTTCAGTACCAGTTCATTGTCATCACGGTCAAACGTGATATTCTCAAAAAATGGACGTAGTCTATTGGTTTGTTGCATACAGCTGTCCTTATCTGTCTCTGTCGCGGATCACGACAGATTTCTCTTCATCGAACTTCTCGATCATGAAGACGCCTTCTTCTTCCTGATACGCAAGAGGTGTAGTAGGCTCAGGCCCTTTACTCTCTTTTGGCTCTGCACCACGAGGGACTTCGTGGCCAAGACGTCCGAAGCGCTCAGTATCGTAACGATCTACCATTGCAGGATCACGATTTTCCGGTCCGATGATGTCACGGGCCTCTTTACCAAAGATCTTATCGACCTCATACCACTGAGCGAACTCATCACCTTGAAGCGGATAGCTCTTATGGAGTGGATGACCTTCCCAGTCATCAGGCATAAGGATACGCTTCATGAACGGATGGTTGTTCACCTTTAGTCCAAGCATATCATAAGCTTCACGCTCCGCCCAGTCAGCTGAACGAAAGAGTGGATTGACACTCTCTACAGCAAGTCCCTGGTCAATAAAACACTTTACACGGATACGTTTACGTTTGTTCATACTTAGCAGTTGATAGAAGACCTCTAACTGACCTTTGTCAGCTAACCAGTCTATCGCGCTCATCTCTGAGAGTTGCGTGTAGTCACATTCGTCTTTGAGCACTTCAAGTACACCATAGTTGTCTTCAGGCTTGATGATGACGACCATCTGCTTGACCTGGATATAAGCTTCGATGACTTCGAACTTCGCTTTGATCGCTTCAAGATCAGCAGCAAACACCTCATCACTCTCTACTGTGCTCTTTGGCACCTGAGGCGCTACCCAGTAACGGTCTGTGTAGTAAGCTTTTTTCTGTGCGTCTTTCTTATCTGTATATGCTCTCATCTACATCAACCTTTTTGGTTTTTGTGATTTGATCGCCTTCTCACTACGGATCTTCTTCTGTAGCAGCATCACTCCATATTGAAGTGTCTCCGGACGAGGAGCACAACCAGGCAGGTAAAGATCTACCGGGATGACACGGTCAACACCCTGAACAGTAGCGTATGTGTTGAACATACCACCCGTGTTCGCACATGAGCCCATAGAGATGACCCACTTAGGTTCTGTCATCTGATCATAAAGACGTCTGATGAACTCAGCATGCTTCTTTGTCAGCGTTCCCGCGACGATCATGATATCAGCCTGACGTGGTGACGAACGAAAGATAGTACCAAAACGGTCAAAGTCGTAACGTGATGCCCCTGAGGCCATCATCTCGATACCACAACATGCCAGACCGTAAGTCAGAGCCCAAAGCGAGTTTGAACGACCCCAGTTTGCCAATTTGTCAATAGATGTCAATGCGACCGGTAGGCCGCCATCTTGCATATAATTTACTTGATGCTGTGCCATTCAAGCGCTCCTTTTTTCCAAGCATAAACGAAACCAATAGCCAGCAGTAAGATGAACAGTAACATCTCAACAAAGCCAAACCAACCTAAGAGTTTGAAGTCGATCGCCCATGGAAACATAAAGACGATCTCCACATCAAACAGTAAGAACAGAAGTGCGAACAGGTAAAACTGTGACGAGATCCTGTTTGGCTGTTTGGTCACTTCCGGACCACATTCATAAACGGTAAGCTTTAACTTCTCCGTATCTTTTGCAGCTAGTGCACGGCTTGCCAGACGGGCAATAACCGTTGTCGCATAAAATGCACCAAATGTCAGTACAAATAGCACAAAAACCCCAAAGTAAGGATTCATCGTGTCAACGTGCTCCATAATTCCACCTTTTTGTTGTTGTTAACAAACATCCAAACACAGTGCTTGTGCACCGATTTGGTCACTTTGTTTTCTAGTGAAAACAGTTAACTGCACTATATCAAAAAGAGGATTAAACAAAACCGAATTGGCAATGACATATTTTCAAGTTGTCACAATTTGGAACAACTGGGATAATGAGGTGAAAAAGAAGTGTGTAGATAGGTAATGCCAGCGCAGATGTAATATAAATATTACCTATATAAGTCGATTAAAGGTGACTTTTAAATAAGCAAGCTGATACTGGCGTGCTTACTGAGACGTACCCTGATTCAGGTACTTAAGAAGCCCATCGACTTCTCTGAGTCGAAGTTTCCGCTTCGCTCTTTATCTATCTCAGCCTTTAATCCAGTCAAAGTGAAAAGCGGCTCTTGCGCTGTCGCTACGGTATAGGCGGTATTTTTGATGATAAGGTTTATCTGCCCGCCACTAAGGGCATACTCGGACAGTACTGAGGCATCGAACCCCTCCTCATATGGTGCGTTTTTCGGAAGCATCTGTTCCCATAAAAGCTGCCGTTGCGCCTTGTTTGGCTTTTTAAACTCGATCTTGTAATTAAAACGGCGAGAGAAGGCCATATCGATGTTCTCAAGCAGGTTCGTAGTCGCTATCAGTATGCCTTCAAACTTCTCTATCTGCTCAAGAAAGATGTTCTGCATCTGGTTATGCATCTGGTCAGCACTGGAGTTCACACCACTTGAACGTGAACTCAGAAACTGATCAGCTTCATTAAGCAGCAGTATAGGCTCTGTCTTTGTCCGTTTAGTCAAGTCCTTGTAGGTATCGAAGATCTTACGTACGTTCTTCTCACTCTCTCCGACATACATAGAGAGGATCTTCGAGCAGTCAAAGCTCAGTACCTGTCGTCTGAGTGACTTGCCAAGCGAATGCGCCGTCATCGTCTTTCCGGTGCCTGGAGGTCCATAAAAGATGATGCGTGCGTCTATCCCTTTACGACGCTCTTTTATGCCCCACTCGTGAAGACGGCTGATCACGGTCTTATCTACCTGCTTCATCAGGTTCTGCAACGTCTCATGTGTCTTGGGCTCAAGTACTACATCATCGAGGTCTGTAGCAGACTCTACGAGTTCGAACAGGTCCTGCTCTTTGATGAGCATATCCAGTTTCAATCTACGGACTTTTTTCTTTTTCTGAGGATGGATGATGGACTGAAGTACCTCATCTGCTATATAAAAAGCCCGGGTGATCCCACCAAAAGGATTAAGCATCTCCTCATAATCCATGATATCCTGACTCAAAAGGCGTGAGCCCTCTTCGAGCAGGGAGCGGTTTTTGATGCGTTCATACTCATCGAGACTGATGAGATCGATCAGGGCGTTCATCTCACGCAGGTTAGCATCACCCGCACTGTACTCCTCTTTAAGTAGTGCAAGGAATATCACCTGCTCTTTGGGATCCAGTTTCTTCTGCTTGAAAAAACGGTCGAGTACTACCTCCTGATCAGTCTGAGAGATCCGGTCCTCTATCCTTTTTTCCAACAACTCAAGCTTGCTCTGTATCCGGTCGATACCGAGCGAGTGTTCATGGACACTATGTCGGATACCACTCATCTTCTGATAGAGCTCGATACGAAAGAACTGGTCTTGCAGATACTCGAGATGATCGGCATAAGGCTTTATATCAGGTAGCCTCATCTCCAGAGAACCCTCTTCAAGAAGTCTTAGAAACGAATGGGTCAGTGCGACTGCCGTGTTCAATAACTCAAGGTGAGTAAGATCGCTGATCTTGACCGGAGTAAAGGAGTTTTGGGTGATCCAGCCCAGTTCCAGCAGACTCTTTATCTGTTCAAGGTGGTTCACATATGCATACTCTTCCACACCGTAGAGCTCTTGAAGCAGCTCCAGTACAATATAGTCCTCCTGCCCGGCTATAAACTTCTGAGCCAGTAACTGTAGGATGTTCGCTTCATCTACCTCACACTTGAGTTGGGAGAATATCTTGGTCTCTGCAACCTCTTCGTTCTCTAAAAAATCGATTAAAAATTTCAATATCTCTCTCTGTCAATTCATTATTTATTGCGCAGGATAGCGTATACAGCCTAAAAGGGAGGGGGAATAGCAGTCGCAGGGGAGGGAAAAGCTCTTTACTCCTCCTGCTCTTTGAGTAGGCGTTTAAGTACTTTTCCGGTCGCATTCTTGGGAAGTTCATCAATGATCTTCACTGATTTGGGCAACTTGAAGTTTGCCATCTTCTTCTTTAGAGCGGCTTTGATCACGCTCTCTGTGATCTTCTCGGTGTCAGTACCCTCTTCTACCTCTATATAGGCCACTGGGACCTCACCGTTTTTAGGGTCTTTGACCCCTATGACTGCGGCGGCTTTGACATACTCGAGCAGCATCAGATGCTCTTCGATCTCACGCGGATAGATGTTGATCCCTTTGGAGATGATAAGGTCTTTGATACGGTCTACTATATAGATGTAACCCTCATCATCCATCTTCGCCAGGTCTCCGGTACGCAACCAGCCGTTGACGATGGTCTCTTTGGTCGCTTCGGGCCGGTTAAGATAACCTATCATGACACAATCACCTTTGACGATCAGTTCACCGACCTGACCCCACGGGACCTCGATCATGTTCTCATCGACTATCTTTACCTCATAACCCGGCATCGCCTGACCGACGGAGAGGATCTTCTGCTTATGCAGCGGATTGATCGCGACAGCAGGGGAACATTCACTCAGACCGTAACCCTCTAACATCGTCGCCCGGTTGAACACCTGACCAAAGCGGGTGATCGTATCCTCACTCAGCGCCGAAGCACCGGATATAAAGGCACGTATGGAGTTAAACCAGAGAAAATACCAGGGAAGGTCTGCACGGATAAGCGCATTATAGATGTCTGGTACTCCAAGGAATATGGTGACTCGTTTAAGCAGGGTCTGCTTGATGATGTTACTAAAGGGCAAGATCGACTTGATGATGACAAACGAGCCCTTGGAAAAGATAGGAAGCATCACTATGATGGA
>JAUWRZ010000283.1 GCA_030610325.1 Sulfurimonadaceae bacterium
ACTTTTACAATAGCATCATTACAGTCGATGAACATGCCATCATCGAGGATAAGAAGTCCGTCTGTAGTATTGTCAAAGACCAGTTCATAGACCTGTTTTTGCTCTTTTATCTTCTCTATCTGCTCAAGGATGCTTTCATTTGCCTTTAGAAGGAGCTTATTATGCCGCTTTAAAAAACGCTGTCGGTAAAGCAGTGCCAGGATGATAAGCAGGGCGATCGCTGTCAGTTCTCCCATCAGGAGATATTCTGGTGTATAGACCTTTTTTGTTCGTATCCAGCTGTTGACTATCTTGGACTGTTCCTGGGCAGAGAAGGCATCGATCACTTTATTGAAGATACTTCTTAAGAGTAGTTCATCTGAGGGAATACCCACCGCGCCCCCAATAGATAGCTCCTGAATAGTCGTATTGACCTTAAGCTCATCCATATACTCGTTGTTGATGACAAAGGTACTTATCTGATACATATCGATCAGAGCGTCAAGTCTGCCATCGGCTACCTTCTCAAGTCCATCTTCTGTCGAAGTGACCTTCTCTATCTGTAAGCCTGGGAACTTCTTCTCCAGATAAGCGATCAGCTCCTGATAGAGAGTGCTGATACCTACCCGCCCGGTATAGAGATGCAGTTTATTGATATAAGGCGTGTCGATCGGTGTCACCAGGGCAACGTTATCATGTCCATATGAGTTTGATGGAGTGATATCGCTGTAGAGGTCGGGTGTAGTGGCTATGGTACTGATCACATCAGCATGACCATCAGCCAGACGCTGGACACATCTATCGAGATCACTCACCAGATCAAAGCGGATCGGTAGACCGATACTCTCTTCAAATACCTTAAAGTAGTCATGGACGATGCCAAAGGTAGTCTTACCTCTGTTTCCTAAATAGGGCAACCAGTCGGAGATACTACAGATGACAAGTCCATCTTTGGATGCAAGGTAGCTCTTCTCTTCTTGAGTGAAGGTAATACCTTCTGTCTCTGTTCTCAGCTCAGTAAGGATGAAGGTGTCGAAGTCGACCTTCTCGGTGACCAAGCCTGCTTTTTTAAAGTCATCATAGGTCTGAGCGACCCGTGCTTTGTCTATGACACCGATGTCTTGGGTCTTATAATAGGCAAGTTCTCTAAGCGCATAGGCCTCATATAAGAGTGCTTCACGACTCTTTCCCTGTGAGTTGTATTTTTGCATGATAAGGTCGATAGTCTCTTCGATATGTTCAAAGGCGTACTCCCAGCCCTGTAAAGAGTCACCTTTCATCGCCAGTGCTCTATATCGATGATAGTAGACCTCATCCTCACTGGTAAAAAGTATATCACTGTAAAAGTCAAAACCGTGGTCTTTGGGATCAAAGGTCTTAAGGTTGGTCCCTGACTCTTCGAGTGTATAGTACTCATTAGAGTGATAGACGACCAGGGCATCGATATCATCATCTAGAAAGTCATCAATACTGCTCTTACTATCGGTGATGACACTACCTATATCATCTAGCTTTTTACCACCTGTCATGGAGATGATAGCTATATCATCGATGATATCCTTACCCCCGGAAAAACGTTTGCCGGAAAGGTCAGTGATACTTTTGATGTCAGCGCTTTTCTTGGTGATGATAACGATAGGAGAAGATTGAAATATAGGGGCGAGAAGCACGATCTTCTTCCCCTGAGAACGCTCGATCAGAAGCTGACTTCTACCTATGCCGTAATGGGCAAGACCCTGATCGACATCATCAGCTATATTGTGCAGCTGTTTCATCTCTCTTATCTCTACATCAAGGCCGGCTGCTTTGTAAAAACCTTTCTCCTTGGCCATATAGTATCCGGCAAACTGAAATTGATGTTCCCATTGCAGTTGCAGGGATACCTGTTCCAATGGCTCTGCATCAAGTGTGGATACGAGCAGTAAGAGAAACACGATGATAAGAGCCGGGATCGGTCGCATGCTAAAAAGCTCCTACTGTTCTCTTTGTGTTATAGGTCGAAGACTTTGATCGATCGCCTTTACCTTTATAGTAGAGTCGTATCTGTCCGGTCATAGATGTCTGTACGTATGACTTGTGTCACTGTGAACGGCTTGTGTATCCATATACTGTTGTGTATTGAGTCTGTGTTTAAATATGATATAGCGAACAGTATGTTCAAGAAGATCTAAAAACTGTGCTTGCTCTATGGGTTTTGTAAGATAACCGTTTATCCCAAGAGAGAGATCGAGAGGCTCATCCTGTGCCGAGGAGACGAGAATAGGTATGGTCGTATCATCGAGGCGAATATGCTCTATCATCTCCATACCACTCATGACCGGCATCTCGATATCAGTGATGATCAGATCGAACTCCTTCTCGTTAAAGGTCTCGAGACCCACCTCGCCATTCACGCAGACAGTGATATTGTGAAAAAAGTGATAAAGTAGTTTAAGTGTAGCTGTTCGGACTTGTGAATTGTCTTCGACATAAAGCAGACGAAGGTCTTTACTATCGTCTATCAATGACAGGACTCTATCCATTTGCATCGTTACCTCTCTCTATTTTACGCTATCTATTGTGGAAGAATAACATCTCATCATCTGTCAAATATAACATTTCCCAGATGCTTATCAGGCTCTGTTTCAAGGGGTTTTTAATAGTGATAGAGGAGAGATGGAGGCGTAGTGAAGTGATGTTTTGTAACGTTTAAAACTAGTGACTACTGTTGGTCATACAGCCATTTTTTAGCTACATCTTTGAGCGCATCAGGGTTTTCTGAAGCGAAGAGTCTGAGCTTAGTATGATCGAAACGTTCTCGAAAGTCGTAGTGTTGCTTGAGATACTCGACGATAGCCTCTCCGGAGTGGATCAACAGGCTTCTCTTCTCAAAATAGTCATCGATGGCATCGGCTATGAGTGGGAAGTGTGTGCATCCGAGGATGATAGCATCGGGTGTTGGAAGCTCGCTAAAATAGTGGTGCAGAGTACTTTTTAGGATCTCACCCTCAAAGAGTCCCTCTTCGACGATAGGTACGAAGAGTCCGGTCGCTTTGGTGGTGACATTACTATAGCCATGTGTGGTAAGCAAGGTGTCATAGGCTTTGGATGCTACGGTCGCTTTGGTCCCCAGTACGAGTACATTCGCATCTTTATCAGCTAAAGCGTTCTCGGCAGCAAGGATACCAGGCTCGACGACACCTATGATGTCAAAGGGTGCACGCTCTCTCATCTCCTCAAGTGCGTAGGCGCTAACCGTGTTACACGCAGTGATGAGCAGATCGATCTCAAAGTTCTTAAAAAACTCTACAGCGTCGAGGGAGTAGCGGATGATGGTGTTCTTGTCTTTGACCCCATAAGGGACGCGTGCAGTGTCGCCAAAGTAGACGATCTCTTCAAAAAGGTGATGTTCGAGCAGGGACTTCACAACCGTCAGACCACCGATTCCACTGTCGAAAACGCCTACTTTCATGCTCTTCCTTTGGAAAGAGTAGAGAAGTGGGAAGGGGAAAGGGGGAAGGGGATCGGCAACAATAGCTCTAAAACACGCTTTTCCTCTTTCCTCTTCACTCTTTCCCCTTTCCTAAGCAAAGCTGTGTCACCCGTTGTTCATACTCTCAAGAAACTCTTCATTGCTCTCACTTTTCTGCATAGTAGTGTAGAGGAACTTAAGAGCTTCGATCTCGTTCTCCTGCTTATGGAGCATAGAGCGGAGGATAAAGACTTTTTGC